>JBKQOA010000197.1:0-4769 GCA_052145735.1 Limisphaerales bacterium | reverse complement strand
CGTTGCCGCAGATCCTGGCTCAATGGACGCATAGATGATTCCTCATGCCACAAAAATAGCACAACAGAACCTTTGCGTCTATCTAAATAGAAAATGCTCTAGGATTTCGCGGTTAAAGTCCCTCTACCCAAAAAATCGTGTGCATACCTGCCCATGGTTTTCAGCCCTTTCAATCAGCGCGCATCCGGATTCACTTCCCCTTCGCACCTGGCAATGCTTTCAGATTCGCCGAAGTCAGAACCTGCATCTGGCGAATAGCGATTTGATTAAGCCGGTGGAGTCGTTCGCCTTGCGGCAGTCCCATCTGGATGAATTCCGCGTTCATGCCCTCCATGTTTGCGAGGACGAGCAATTGCTCGACGCTCGCATAATCGCGGACGTTGCCTTCAAGTTTGGGATTGGCGTCACGCCACTGACGCGCGGTCTGCCCAAAAAGCGCCACGTTGAGCAAATCCGCTTCGGTCGCGTAAGTAATGGCCGCCTGCGCGGGCGTTACTTCGGGCGGAATCAGGTGCGCCTTCACCGCGTCGGTGTGGATGCGATAATTCAGCTTCGACAACGTGCGGTTGAGATTCCATGCCAGCGAGAGCCGGCGGTTCTCATCATCCTTGAGCCGCTGAAATTCTTTGATGAGATAGAGCCGGAACTCGACAGACACCCACGAGGCGAATTCAAAGGCAATGTCCTTATGCGCGTAAGTGCCGCCGTAGCGCCCAGGGCTGGAAATGATGCCCACCGCGCCGGTCTTCCCAATCCACTGCTTCGGCGTCAGTGTAAAACTGTTCAATCCGGCCTGAATTCTAATCCCGTCGAATTCGACGGGATTAAAACCAGGGTTGTTGAGCCGCTCCCAGACGCCGAGGAATTCAACGGTGTCGCGGGTGCGCAGCCAGTTCCGCACGAGGTCATCGGACTGTTTAGGATTCTTGAACCGGGCGATGTCAGTGAGACTGATGTAGTCCTCCTGCCGGCCGGAGAGAATCGTGATGGCCGCGCCTTGGACTTCGATCACGGATTTCCTGGACTGGCTCATGATAAATGTTGACGCAGTGAAAGTTAACCGAACCTACGACAGCTGCAAAGTGGGGAATTGCACAACCGTTTTTCCATGAACCTCTCCGCGGACCTTCACTCGCCGACTTTAGCCGCACAAAATTTAGGGTGTTTAGCGCCATTGGCGCGACATCTACATAGAACTGGGCCGGGAACAAAATCCAACTCTCATAAGTCAGCCACTCACTGCCGAAGGCGGAAGAACTGCTGCGTTGAGCCGACTGTGTTCGTGTAGGGACCGGTTACGACGGGACCCAACACATCGGTGTAAGGGCCTGAAACGTTGGTGGCACTTTGAAGGATGAAGTTGCCCTGCCAGTTCAAGATAGTATTTCCGCCAACCTCGCTGGCTGTAATCGGACCCGGGTTGGGCGGTTGCGAGATGAACCGGACGGCGTCCGCATACCATCGCTCGGAACTCAGCCCGCTGACCCAGGTGAAGGTGAGCACCGGGTTGTTCACGCTGGGAGTAATGTTTCCGACGGTCTCCCAGGTATTGTTGGTGGCGTCCCCGGAACCACTGCTGAACACAATGGTGGTGGCAGGAAAGGTACTGCTGGACACGCCGGTGACCGTGGGACTGACCACGATGGAAGGAGTTTCCTGATAAGGGTAGCTGTTGACACCCCAACTCACCGAGACTGAATAGGTGGTGCCGGCCAGCAAGGACGGTGTGACGGAAAACCAGGTTGAGGCGCCGGCGGTATTGGAGAAACGGCTGCTGCCGGGCGAGGAGCAACCGGGGGCGGTGCTTTTGGTGGCGGAAATGGTGCTGGAGAAGCCGCTAAAGGAAAAAGCCGGATTGTCGCTGCCGGAGGTGCTGTTGCCAAAACGGCTTTCCACCACGTTAGTGGTTTTGGATACGACCACATTGATAATGCGCAAGGTTCCGTCAGTCGCAAGGGTGCTCGTGTTCCAATCCAGACCCGTGCCCGGGGACGCCGGCGAGATGGAAGTGAAGGCGCCAGCGTAGGTTGAGGCATTGAACAACTTGAAGGTATTCGTCGCGGAAAACGAGCCAGCCTGGTTGTTGAGGACCAACGCTCCGCCGTAAGTGAGTTGCGTCATGCCTGCGATTTCACCCGAGGCTCCCGTCGCGGCGTTGACGTCCACGGATACCGAACCGCCCGATTGCAGGGCCAGCATGTTGCTGACGAAAAGCTCCGCATAACCAGGACCTGCGGGACCCGGTGAAATGACGCCTGCCGTGTTTACGGAAACGGGGCCGGTCAAGATGCCCGTGCCGGTCAATGTCCCGCCGGCCACGGTGATGGGACTTGAGATGCTGCCATTCACCTCCAGCGTTCCGTTGCTGATGGTGGTCGTGCCGGTGCAATTGTTCGTGCCGGTCAGGATTACCGAGCCCTGCCATAGGGTCAAGTTGCCGAGTCCGCTCATCGGGCCGGCGATGGTGAGAATACGATTGGGCGCGATGGCCCAGTTCTGGGATGCTCCGAGTACCAGCGCCGAATTGATGGTGGCATTGTTCGAGGCCGACAACATGTCGAGACCGCCGGAATTGATGGTAAGGGCATTGCCCGAAATACTAATGGGACCGGTCTCCTGCATGGCGAGGCTGTTCACGGTGGTGTCCTGCCCCAAGGTGGTGTTGAAATTCGCAATGCTCGGATACGAGAAGACCACGTCGCTGGCCGAAGTAGGAACGGTATTTGACAGCCAGTTGCCGCTGTCAGTCCACTCGACCGAACTGGCGCCGGTCCAAAAAACCGTGGGGGCCACCGGGTTCAACAATAGGGCGCTCATCGGCGGGACCGTGATGGTCAGTTGACCGTTCGTGGCGGCGAGCACCGCTTGGACTCCGCCGGCCCAGGAACCATCCGGGTTAATGGTGGCGCCGCCGATCGTGAAGCCATTGGTGCTGAAGAGATTCGTCCCGGTCAATTCTGTCATTTGCGCGGCGGTGACGATCGCCCCCAGGTTGAGGGACACCTGGACAGAATCGTTGGTTTCCTTATTGTTCAAGACCGCGCAGGTCGCGCCGCTGTCCTCACGCACGCCATAGGCCGTGAAATTAATGTTCGAGGCCAGCGAGACGACGGCGGGCAGGACCCGGCCCGGGGGCAGAAGCGAGAACATCTTAAGCCCATAAAACACGGGGCGGGCCTGGATGACGTTTGTGCCGCTATCAAGGATAGGGGTGTAGATGGCGGTATTACCGCCGCCATGGAAATTGACCCCCTCGCAGCCATTGATGGCGGAGGTGAACATGAAGTCCAGCGTCCACAGTGCGGAGCCGTAGGCATCGCTCACACCGGAAGACCCGCCGCCATAGTAGGAGTTGCATTCGTCCGTGCGATATCCCAGGGGCAGGCCGGCTGCGGAGGCGGCAGTGGCTATCGTGTTCACCGTCCCCGGCAGGCTCGTGTCCGGTTGCAGGAGCAGAGCCATGGTCGCGTCTGGCGATTGGCCATTCCCGCGATAGTAATGTTGCGTCACCATCGAAATGACCCCGGCCTCATTGCCGGCAAATGGGACTGTGTAACCCGCAGTATTGTAGGCGGACACCGGACCAGTGAGCGTCCAACCGTTTCCCCCGTTGGTGACAGCCCAACCGGGGACGGTATTGGTAATCGCGGCAGCGAGCGCCTGCCATTGCGAGAGGAATTGGGCATAAGTATAGGTGGGGGCGCGAATGCCATTGTTGGCATACTCATCAACTTCATTGCCAATCTCGAAGCCGAGCAGGCTGGACCCCAGCGCGTTGGCGGCATAGGCCGCTTCGGCGGCGCAATTCGTGGGATTGTTCACGGACATATTGATGCCATAGATGACTTGCCAGTTGGCCGGCAAGGCCTTGACAAAAGCGGCGAAGGCATCCACTTCACTGGCCGTAATCGGCGTTGTGTTTGACAAGCCGCCCCAGCACGTGGTGTCCACACTGTCGGCGCCAACCCGCAAGACGGCTGGAGCTATTTGGCTGAGCATCTGAATCATGGAGACGTCGTTGGTGACAAACAGACTGCCGGTCAATTCTGACTTATCGTAACTGAGACCACAGAACGCGGGGTTCAAAAGCAGCCCTGGGTTGGTCAACGAGAAGCTGACTGTGGCCGGAACCACGGTCCCCAAGGCGGAATTAGCGGCGCAAAAGAAAAGCACCATGACAGCCCAAACAATGCGGAGGTGGTTAAGGATGTTTTGGGTGGGATTTTTCACAAGCATCACATCCATAAATGGATGCAGAGCATTTATATAACATGGCTGGCGAGTCAATGCAAGCAGCCCTGCGAAATCCTGCCCTGCTCGAAATCAATCCCTCCAGTAAATTTCCGGCCTTCCCGCGAGCCGCTTTTTGTTTTTCGGTGGGGCGAGACTCTGTCGAGCCCTGACATTTTCAGTTTCCGCTTTCCCCTAAAAACCCACTTTGGTGGAGGATGCCCTTAGCGGTTATGTGGTTGTGTAAAGACAAAATCACCACAAGACATAATACACAAATACTATTTGACTTTATACTCTAATACGCTATCGTTGTTGTATGAAACAACAAATTGAAAGCCTACAAAAAACCATCGGGAAACTGATGCAGGAACATTTATCCAACGCAGAGTTTGATACAGTCACTATTCTGTCACCGTTGCTCGTACGAGTTCAGGAGCTTCAGAAACGCAATGCAGACATTGAGCGTGAAGTAGCTGAAATCGAATCCACCCTGAAGGCCACAAAAGGCAAATCCCAAACGCAAAAAGTTGCAGAGT
>JBKQOA010000196.1:0-25705 GCA_052145735.1 Limisphaerales bacterium | reverse complement strand
CGCAGCATTCCCGCGTCGCTCATGCTGCTAACGGGCGCGCTGTGCGCTCAACCAGCGCCCAAGCATCTCAACCCGGTGATCGAAAAACTGGCCGCCGGCAAACCATTCATCGGATTTCAGACCGGCGATCTATCGCTCGAAAACGCCCGCGCCTTGGCCCGCACCGATATCGACTACGTGTATCTGGAGATGGAGCACGGCCCCATGGATTTTGAAGGGCTGCACCGTTTCACCGTCGGCATGATCGACAAAGCCGCCATTCTCAAGAAGGGCAACGCTCAGCCCAATGTCGCCATCTTTGCGCGTTTTGCTCCTTACGGCCGCGAAGGTGCGCAGTGGTTCGTCAAAGTTGGAATTGGAGGCGAGGGTCGGAATCGACCGAGTCCCATCTTCCACAAGCCACTCGAAATCAATCGTCTATGGCATCGCTGACTGTTTGACTATAAACGAGTTACGTTTATTGTCAACACATATCCAGCCATATCTTTTTGTGCCGGTTTTTACCCTGTTAAAAGGGTCCGTGCTGGCACTTTTGCTGGCACTTTTTACTCGCTGAGTGGTGCCGGGTTTCTGTGGCGCGCCGGTCGGCCTGCATCCAAATTTTGGTTGATTATCATCCGTTGTGTGGTTGATTATACAAGCATGATTCGTCGCCACATTACTGAACATCTCCTCCAAGCTTTGGAGGACACGCCTGCCGTCCTCGTCAATGGCGCCCGGCAAACCGGCAAAAGCACTTTGGTGCAGTCGGCGGAACTGATGAAACAAGGCCGCCAGTATCTGACGTTTGATGATCCCGGCGTTTTGGCAGCGGCCAAGCGCGATCCCAACGGCTTCATTGCCGGTTTGAACACGCCCGTCACCTTGGATGAAGTGCAGCATGTGCCCGAACTCTTTCCAGTCATCAAAGTGGCCATTGACCGGAAACGGGAAGCGGGACGATTTTTACTGACGGGTTCCGCGAACGTGATGCTCCTGCCAAAATTGTCCGAGTCCTTGGCGGGTCGCATGGAGTTGCTGACACTCTGGCCGTTTTCGCAGGGCGAATTGAAAGGCGTTAGAGAGGGCTTCATTGACGCATTATTTTCCAAGCAGCCAGTCTGGTCTTCAGGAAAATCAAACGGGATACGGCGCGATGAACTGTTTGAGAAAATTCTGGCCGGCGGCTATCCCTTAGTGATTGCCCGCAACACCAGCGCACGCCGCAAGGCATGGTTTCAATCCTACATGACGACAATTCTCCAGCGTGATGTTCGTGACCTGACTAATGTCGCCGACGTGACGGCTGTGCCTCGCCTGCTCTCGGTCGTGGCCACCCGTGCTGGAGGTCTGTTGAATTTTGCTGACTTATCACGAACCCTCGCGTTGCCACAAACAACTTTGAAACGCTATTTCGCCCTGTTGGAAGCGACGTTTCTGGTGCAACTGTTGCGGCCCTGGTCGAGCAACCTAGGACAACGGCTCATTCAAACCCCGAAAGTTTATTTGGATGACACGGGGCTGCTGGCCCATTTATTGGGATTGACCGTGGAACGGTTGAAGGTGGACGGCACATTGGCGGGCGGGGTGCTGGAGAATTTTGTGTTGATGGAATTGCGCAAACAATCGGCCTGGAGCGAGATTCAGCCGGAATTTTTCTTCTGGCGCACAGCTTCTGGACAGGAAGTGGACATCGTGCTCGAAGATAGTGCCGGGCGGCTGGTGGGGGTGGAAATAAAAGCTGGTGCCACATTGGGTGGGAACGACGTTCGGGGTTTGCAGGCGATGGCCAATGCGGCAGGCAAACGTTGGGTTCGCGGAGTGGTGCTTTACACCGGCACCGAAGTCATTCCATTTGCCGCCAACCTGCATGGCCTGCCGGTATCGCACCTTTGGGCGGCACACAAATAATCGGAACGGTCTTCCTGTCATCTCAAGCAGACATGCAGACGCCGAGCGTGATTTCTAAGTGCCATTCCCTGGCGAAGCGAACGCGGTCAAGGAATACTCGGCAACAACAATCTAAACCCGTAAAAATCTGCGTCAAACCAGTTTCCAGGCCGGTTAAAACCTGACAATGGCACAATCTGTTAAATCACGACCCGTCTAGGCAAAGATCGGCTGTTTCTCGCGGCGTTCAGGCTGCCCGCTTTTCGTAATCTTCCAGTGACGGGATTTTCATCAATGCCCGTTTCGCATACGCACGATGCACGGCTTTACTGTTGTGCCCCAGCGCTTCCTGCGCGAAGCGTTCCGGGTACTACTCCTTCTACACCTGGGCCATCGCAGACATCGAAGCATTGCGACATGCCAAGAACGGACGGGTGTCGTTCGAGGAAGAGTTTCAACGGCGGGAAGCTGCTTTCGCCTTGGCTTCGCGCCTCGGACAAAAAGTCGATCTGCCAATCGTTGGCCTCCGTGCCGTGCGAACGATTCTTGCCTCCGCTGACGATGACGACAACCTTGAAACGGATTTTCGGGTGCTGCCTTCCAATTCAACTGGAGGGCTTGGCCAATACTACGAGGGCTGCTTGCACGCGTTGGATTTGATCCGTGTTGATGAAAAGGGCGAATGGACTTCTCCATCAGAGCAAGGCCGCAAGCTCGCCGATGCGTTTGCGGCTGCGACTGCAAGAGCGCCGTATTTGACGGGCAACTGGAGAAGTCGGCCACGAGTCCCGAAAAAGATTCTGCAAGAGTCAGCGGAGGTTTTCTTGCTTTGAACCCAACCTTTTCTTTCCATCCTTATGGGATGCTGCTGATCCCAGATTGAATATTCGCAGCAAATGGTACGCCTCGGCCGCGAATTTGTTTTTATAATTTGCCAGTGGTGTTGTTTACAGTTCAGACGCCCGTACGGTCCGGTCATTTCAAAAGAACCGTTTGATTTCTATTCGCATGTTTGAACCCGCACGCGGGACACAAATAAGAAGTTTCTTTTGCATCGAAGACAGGCTGCTGCGCCTGACTTAAGCTTGTCTGTGCCCATTCCGGGGGTTTCTCAGGCGTCAGATTACTCTCCAAATATTTGCTGTTCTTGAATGCAATCGCTGCGCGAGTTCGATTTTCAACACCCAACTTCTTGTACAATCTCTTTATGTGCGTGTGCACCGTGTTAAAACTCAATCCAAGGTGGTGGCTGGTCTCTTGTATGGTCTTTCCTTGGGAGAGCAGCTCCAACACTTGCTCCTGACGCAAAGACAGGTTCAAGCATTTCTGCGTTGGTTTGCTGCCATTCATAATTCAGGTTGTTGTGGGATTGAACTGGTTGAAAGCAACTGCCCACGCGGATTCGCTAAATGGGCCAAGAAACGTGTCTGTCCCCAAGTTGGAATTCAAGTACATGTTATCTTTATAACACAACAGCGTTCGGTTGCCTTGTCGTAAAAAGTAACTACAAAACGGTCTGGTACCAATGTGCTTTCAAAAAGCGACAAACGGCCCCTCGCCCTGTCCCTCTCCCCGCTTGGCGTGGAGAAGGTGGCCGAAGGTCGGGTGAGGGGTATTCGTACCGGATTGAAAGCAAATCAGTATGGGATGCCTGAAGGTCCTTTTATTGAATTGCGGTCATATAGTATGCTTTGAAAATGATCGTCTTCTTCGTGCCGCGCGCAGTCAGCGACCTTTCAACCAGGTGCCGACGCCGATAATGACGGTCGAAAGGATGAGCGTGGCAATGCCGCCGGTGATGAGCAGATGCGCCTTCCTGCTGGAGCCTTTCCATTCTTGGAAAATCCAGCCCCACATCGTGCTGAAGATGATGATGCTCGCCATGTGCAAGGTCCACGACGCAAAATCATATTTGCCCATCTGCGTCGCGCCCATCGTGTAAAAGAAAAACTGGAAATACCAGCAAGTGCCCGCCAGCGCGGAAAAAAGATAATTGCCGAACACGGGAATTTTCAAATCGGCGATGACACCGCGCGCCACCGCCGGGCCGTGTTCGCCGCCACCGCCACCGTGATGCGCGTGTTCCGCGCGGACGTGCGCGGTCAGGTATTGATAGCCGGTGCGATTCCTGATGTTCAACAGCACGCACCAGATGAAGTTGGTGGTGAAACCGCCGAGCAGCAGCACGACGAGCGCCGGCAGGCCGGTCCAGATTTTGTTCGTGCCGGCGGCGAGCGAGGCGTCGTTGATGCCTTTGCCGGCCTGCAATGCAAACGCGAAGCACGCGCTCATGATGCCGGAAAACGTGGCGACGCCGATGCCCTTCCTGAAATTGAACTCCTTGATGACTTTCTTTTTCTGTTGTTCAGGCATTTCCCGTTCCTTCGTGAAACCCGCCAGGGCGGCGATGGCGATGCCGACCAGGCAGACACCGACACCCGCGAGCGTGACCTGTCCCGATGTCGATCTGGCAATTTCAACAATGCCCGCGCCGACCGGCAGGCCGGGCATGAGCGCCTTGAAAATCGGCGGAACCAGCGTGCCAAATGCCGCGCAGTATCCCAGCGCCACGCCCATGCCCAGCGACATGCCGAGATAGCGCATGGTCAGACCGAACGTCAAACCGCCAAAGCCCCACAACACGCCGAAGAAATACGTCCACCAGAGCGTGCTGGCGGATTGTTGTTTGATCACGCCGACGAGGTGGTTCGTCATGAAATACGCGAACAACGACGGGCAGATGATCCACGAGAAAAAGCCGCCGACCAGCCAATAGGTTTCCCACGACCATTTTTTCACGCCCCGGTAAGGCACATAAAAACTGCCGGACGCCAGGCCGCCGAGCCAGTGCAGGAACACGCCGAGAAATGGATTCGCCCCCATTTTTTTGATTGGGTTTGGTTTTAACTATCGACGCCGCGACAAAACTTCCTTTTCATGGCGTTTCACTTCCGCCAGCCAGCGTTCGCCGGCGGGAATATTTTTGCTTTCGCAGTAAAAATCCCAGACCGGGCCAAACGGCAGCGTCTTCGCCTCTTCCTGCAGCGCGAGGCGCGACGTGAAATCGCCGCCCGCTTCCGCCGTTTTGATCGCTGGCGGTTCGAGCAGCGCGATGAGCAAGGCGCGAAGCATGTTGCGCGCGCCAATCGTCCACGCGGCAACGCGGTTGATGCTGGCGTCAAAATAATCCAGGCCGATGTGAACCCGCTTTTCATAACCATTCGCGATTATTTCACGCGCGATGGCCAGCAAATCATCATTAAGCACCACCACATGATCGCTGTCCCAGCGGACGCCACGGCTGACGTGCAGCAAAATTTCCGGCACGAACTGGAGCACGCTGGAAATCTTGTCCGCGATGCCTTCAGTCGGATGATAATGTCCGGCGTCGAGCGTCAGCAGCTTCTTCCGGCTGACCGCGTAGCCGAGGTAAAATTCATGCGAGCCGACCACAAAGCTTTCACTGCCGATGCCGAAAAGCTTTGGCTCAACGGCGTCGAGGTTCAGCCGGGGTGAAATCGGGTTCTTGAAAACGGCGTCAAGCGACTCGGCGAGCCGCGCCCGCGGCGCGTTGCGGTCGGCGGGCGTGTCCTTCATGCCGTCGGGGATCCACACGTTCGTCACGCAGGTTTTGCCGAGCGCCCGGCCCATCGCCGCGCCAATTTCACGCGAGCGGATGCAATGCGCGATCCAAAACTCGCGGATGTTTTTGTCCGCGTGCGACAGCGTGAATCCATCGGCGGCTTTTGGATGTGAAAAGCAGGTGGGATTGAAATCGAGGCCGAGGCCGTTCTGTTTCGCCCACGAAATCCAGTTTGAGAAATGCTCCGGCGCGATGTCACAGCGATCCACTTTCCTGCCGCCGAACTCGCCGTAAAACGCGTGCAGATTCAGGCGGTGTTTCCCGGGAATGAGTGAATAAGCCTTTTCCAGATCGGCGCGCAATTCGTCCGGCGTGCGCGCCCTGCCGGGGTGATGGCCGGTGGCGACCAGTCCGCCGCCGAGGGTGCCGCCGGAATTTTCAAACCCGCCCACGTCGTCGCCCTGCCAGCAGTGCAGCGAGATGGGGATTTGGGAAAGCGTTTTCAACGCCCGATCAACATTCACGCCCAACGCAGCGTAGCGCTCGCGGGCCAGTTGACAGGTTTTTTGGATCGTTAATTTTGCCCGTGACATGATGTTTATGGTTTGGGTTTCATGATTCCGTCTTCGCCCCGGACCGGCTTGCCAGAGGGAAAGGATCTAAAATGATAGGTGCCGGACTCCACCGCCAGGACGGCGCAGTCGCCCGCCTGGCGGAGAAATTTTACGCCCGCGACTTTCGCCAGCGGCCGGCCGCTTTCCGTGATTTTATCTGCGCTGCCCGCAAGCAGATAAACCGTCGCGGTTGTGTTTGCCGGGATGACGGTCTCCAGCTCAAAACGCGATTTCGTCCGGCGCCAGTTGCTCACGATGCGTCCATGAATCGAGTCATAGTGCGCTTTTACCCGGAAAATCGGTTTATGTTCCGTGTTGCTGCCGGGCGATGGCGGGTGCGGGTGAATGATGATTTTGTTGTAGCCCGGGCCGTCGGACTGGATGCCTGCCAGGTCATCAAGCATCCATTCGCCCACCGCACCGAAGGAATAGTGGGCGAAGGAATTCATTGAGGCGTTCTGCTTTCCATCCATCCCGCCAAAGCCGTTGGCCTTGGTATAGCTGTCCCAGTGCTCCCAGATGGTTGTCGCCCCCTGTTCCACTTCATAGCCCCACGACGGGAATTTGCGGCTCTGGAAATGTTTCACCGCCAGATCGTTTTCACCTGCGCCCGTCAATACCGGCAGCAAAGGGCGCGTGCCCAGAAAGCCCGTCGTCATGCCGGAATTATCGGCGGTCTCGCCGGAACGGAGTTTGTCCGCGAGAAGGGCCGCTGATTTCACCCGTTGTTGCGGTGGAATCAAATCCGCCCAGAGTGCGAGCGCGTAAGCGGTTTCGGTGTCCACGGTCAGCGAGCCATCGGGCCTGACATATTTCTGGTTGAACGCTGCCTTGATGTTTTCAAACAGCCGGCGGTAATCTTCCGCCTCCCTGTCTTTGTCAATGGCCGCCGCCATTTCGGACATGAGTTTCGCCGAGCAGGCGAAATACACCGTGTCCACATAATCCAGCGGGGTCTTGGTTCCGAAGGACAGCCAGTCGCCCCAGTCGTTGCCGTGGATGATGCCCAGAAAATTTGTGCTCGTGCGGATACGCCAGTCGAGAAACCTCGCCATGTTCGGCCAGCAACGCTCGATGATCCGCGTGTCGCCGTAAGCCTGCCAGACCGTCCACGGACAAATCACGCCGGCGTCACACCACGCCGTTCCAAAATCCCAGCCTCCCTGAAAGGGATACGGCGCGTAACCGGGGAAGGTCCCGCCCGGCCGCTGTGATTCCATCACCTCGCGCAGCCACTTGGTGTAAAAAGCCGCCACATCCGCGTTGAGTGTGGCGCAACGAATGTAAATCTGCGCGTCACCCATCCAGCCGAAACGCTCGTCGCGCTGCGGACAATCCGTCGGCAGGTCGATGAAATTCGCGCGTTGAGTCCACACGATGTTTTTGAACAGGCGGTTGGCCATGGGGTCGCTGCATTCAAAGCCGCTGGTTAAGGGGGTGTCGCTGTGCAGCACGATGCCCGTGATGGCATCCTTGCCCGGCTTGCGCGGATAGCCCGTGACTTCAACGTATTGAAAGCCGTGGAAGGTAAATCGCGGCGTGTAGGTTTCGCCATGCGGGTCGCCGCGCAGGATATAAAAATCCGTCGCCCGCGCCCGGCGCAGATTTTCCGTCATCAAACTGCCGTCCGGATGCAACCGTTCACCATAGCGCAATTGAATCGTTGTGCCTGCCGGGCCTTTGACTTTCAGGCGGACGACGCCCGCGAAATTCTGGCCCAGGTTGAATATGTAAATCCCATTGGTCGGCGAAGTGACCGCCACAGGCTTGATCTCATCAACCGGTCGCACGGGCAATCCGGGAAAGGCTTCGAGCTTCACCGGACGTTTGAACCTGAGATCAACGAGATGCGCCATGATTTCAGGCTTGTCACCGGGGTTTTCCGGATTGCGATCTTCGTAGAAAGTGGCCGGCACACTGCCATTCTCCACAGCCCATATCGCCGGCTTCCACTTCGCATCGTCAAAGCCCGGGCTGGTCCAGCCCGGGGTTTCGTTCCGGGCATCGTAAAATTCGCCCATCAAAAAATCGCCTTCGCGGATCGGACCGTCACCGGTGACTTTCCATGATTCATCCGTCGGAATAATATCACGCGAGCCGTCGGTGTATTCAATTTCCAGTTGCGCCATCAGCGCGGGCGTTTTTCCGTATGTGTAGCGCCCGGTTTTTTCCGGGCCGAAACCCTCATGCAAACCGAAGCCGAGGTAGCCGGAATACCAACCGTCACCAATCCACGCGCCCAGCGCGTTGCCGCCGTTCCTGACCAGCGGCGTCACGTCATAGGTATTGTAATAGGCGCGTTGATGATAATCCGTCCAGCCGGGCGCGAACAGCGCATCCCCAACGCGCCGGCCGTTCAGATAAAGTTCATAGATGCCCAGTGCCGTTGCGTAAATCGTCGCGCGTTTCACGGTTTTGGTCAGGACAAACTCCTTGCGAAACTGGTGCGCGGGCGGCAGAAAAAGACTGTTCGTGTCCTTCCCAACCGGGGTCGGATCACGGAATGAAATATAATCCGCCTTCCAGTCCTCCGGCTGAAGCAAACCCATTGTCCATGAAGACGGAGCGCTCCATTGCCTCTGGCCGGCCTCATCCCAGACACAAACTTTCCAGAAACATTGCCGGCCCGAGGCAAGCGGTTGGCCCGCATAAACGATGTTAACGGTCTGGCTGCCGGCGACTTTTTTGCTGTCCCAAAGGTCGCCGGAATTTTTGGCGAGCATTTCCAAACTCGAGGCAACCAGAATCTGGTAAGCCGACTGTCTGGCGCCCCGCCGGTCTGCCTCAACGCGCCAGGTCAATCGCGGTTGCGCTTCGTCAATCCCCATCGGGGCGACGCGGTATTCGCAGCGCAATGCGACCGGCTGGAGTATTTCCGCCTGCGATGCCGGAACCAACCAGCCCAGGGTCATCATTGCGGCGGTTAACAGTGAGCGTTCTTTGATGAACATCATTATTTCCTTAATCCACAGGAAATCCCCCGGCTGTGCCGGAGGACCCCGAAGTTGGACGGCTCCGGGAGTCGTTTATGGGTCTGCCTTTCGTGAACCGCTCAAAGTCTGCGAAAGGAGAAGACCATGCCAATGCATGAAAGTTTGAAGCACACGACGTGGGATTGCAAATACCATGTGGTGTTCATCCCGAAATGCCGGCGAAAGCGGGCGGGCATTCTCTCCATGCCTTATGCCATGCCGGCGTCCGCACGGCCGAAGGAAAAAGCCGGGGTCGTGATGGGAATGTTCAATCGGTTCATCTTGCTGCCGCAGATGGCCGCGTCCGCCCGCCGGGATGAACCTTGATTATCGGCACACGAAACCATGAATGCGCCCGTTCCGGGCGGCGCGAGCATGAGACACCGCCCTGCTGACCCTCCAGGTTATTCGTCAGCGGCGTTTCTCGCCGGTTTCATTTGGAAACGGTCCGATGATAAATAAACCATCCGTAGCCGCCGAGCGCAAATTCAGGCAGAACGGTGTCAACCGGGTTGTTGGGCCGGTTGGCGATATTCACCGGCTTAAAATCTTCTGCATTGGGCACTTCAACCGACCCGGCCACGCTGCGGCTGGAGAGGTTGATCAAGACGAGAAATTCATCCTTTCCATCCCGTCGCAGGAAGCTGACGACTTCTCCCAGGGCCGTGTTCTCCAGCCAGACAACGTCCCCGTTGCAGAACACGGGGTATTGCTTGCGGAGCTTGAGCAGATCCCGGTAAATATCGCGCAGCGGAGGGCGTCCGCCGGGGCTCCATAACACCGGCACCTTTTCAAACAAGGCCGGGTCGGTGGACTCGGTGGCATCGCCCGCCTCCATGCCGTTGTAAAAGAGCGGCACGCCGTCGAGCATCAACATCATCGCCTGGGTGGCGAGGGCGCCATTAATGCCGTAACGCGCCACCGCCCGGGGTTGTTCGTGGATGTCCGTGATGCGCAGATGCAACGCCCCCTTGGGGAACTGCTGATAGGTGTTTTCCCACGATTGTTTCACAAAATAGGCGGGGACCACGCCGCTCATGACCCGGTCCAGCGTGCGGAACAGGCTCCAGGAGGAATCCACGTCGAAGGCTTTCTCCAGCAAGGCCGGCTTGGCGCCGGCGTCAGCCAGAATGATGACCTGCGGATTGATCTTCTCCAGTTCGGGCCGGGCGGCCTCCCAAAAATCAACCGGCACCGTCGGGGCCACATCGCAGCGGAACCCGTCCACGTCGAAGTCCTTCAACCAGTGTTTCATCACGTCAATCATGTAACGGCGCACCTCGGGATTCGCATAATTCAACCCGGCCACATCCGTCCAGCCGGGATCAGGCGGGATGATCACTCCATTCGTGTCCTTCAGGTAAAACTCCGGGTGTTCGATGAGCGCGTTGTCCCAGGCGGTCTGACCGGCCACGATATCCATGACCACCTTCATGTTGCGCTTGTGGGCTTGCTCGATCAATCGCTTGAAGTCGTTGGTGGTGCCATATTCGGGGTTGACGGCGTAAAAGTCGCGCACCGCGAACGGGCTGCCGAGGGTGCCTTTCCTGAGCTTTTCGCCGATCGGGTGGATTGGCATGATCCAGAGAACGTTCACCCCCAGATCATTCAATTCATCCAGGCGGGCGGTAATCGCATTGAGAGTCCCTTCCTGGGAGAAACTTCGCGGATAGATTTCATAGACGACCGCACTCCGGAGCCAGTCGGGTGACTTGCGGGTGCCCGGATTGGATGGGACGGCATCTGAACCGGCGGCGGAATAATTAACTGCCAGCCAACCCATGAGAGCCGTGGCCAGTAGGTGGTGCATTTTTTGTTGAATGGTGTTCATGAGTTTGAGAATCATGTTTTAGGTTTACATTCCCAGCTAGTGAACTGAGTTTACTCCCGGGTGTCAATGCTGTCCAGCAAATTGAAAATCAGGCAGTGTCTTGATTTGCTGTCGAGCCTGTGGCTCGATATCGGCGCACAGCGCCGACACTACAACAACCGAATCAGGACACTGCCGAAAATTATGCGGGACGGATCGGCGACCGGGAACAACTCCTGGAACGTACGGGTGCGGCATTTCGATCCCCGGTTGAAGAGCCGGATGCTGGCGCGGTCTTGGCGTCAGAAAAGTCACCGGTCAAGGTGAATGCGGCGGCTCACGGATCAGGGTTGCGAGGCCGGAGCGGAATCCCGCGTCAGCCTCCCGCAGGGCAGCTTTGGTCCGCCCGGTTCAGGCCCGGCATTAATCGGGCACGGGTCGGTGGGGAAGCGGAACCGCCAGATGGACCGTGGTTCCCTGTCCGGCAGAACCCTGCCACGTCAATTTTCCACCCATGTCTTCGGCGCGCCGCTGCATGTTGGTTATTCCGTGCTGCTTGCCTTCGGCCTTGAGCGTCGCCGGGGCCAGACCCGTGCCGTCGTCTTGAACCGAGATTTCCAGCAGATTGGCGGAAATCTTTGCCTGCACGTGAACTTCTTTTGCCGCGGCGTGCTTGAGCGTGTTCGTCAGCGCCTCTTTCACAATCAAAAAAATGTTGTGCCGGAAATCCGGCGGCAGGGGCATGGCGGGCAGGTCGGTGGGCAGGTCGAGCCGGCAGCGGGTGGCCGTGCCTTCAAACAATTCGGTGGCAAAATGCGTGATGTAATCCACCAGGCTTTGCAGCGAATCACTGCCGGGCCGCACCGCCCAGACAATTTCCTCGAGCGCGCGGACGGTCAGGTCGGCGGCCTGTGAAAGCCGGGTCGCGTGCGCCTCCACCTGGCCGGGATTGTCCTTGTCCGCGCGGAGCAGGCCGCTCAACAAAGAAATGCGCGTCAGGGACGAGCCCAGATCATCGTGCAAATCCTGGGCGATGCGCCCCCGTTCCCGTTCCAGCGCGTGTTCCTGTTCGGCCCGCTGCAACTGGGCCCGGAATTTTTTCTTTTCCACGAAGCGCACGGTCGTGCCCACCCCGACCAGCAGGCTCGTGGCCATCAGCGTGATGAACCACCACGTCTGCCAGAAGCGCACCACCAGGAAGTCGTTGAACGAGGTCGCAACCGCCATGTCGCTGAAAATCCAGCCGTTGCCGCCGTCGCTGTCGGGGCCCGCGTTATGCATCAGCCGGATTTGGTCGAAGGTGGCCTTCGCCCTGAACGTCGTGGTGATGTTTTCCGGCTGGTTCTTTTCCGTGGCGCCGGGGCCAAGGTCCGGATTCAGCCATACGGTTATGTTGTCGTCGCTGCCGGGGATGTATTGAACCTTGAAGATGATGGTCCGCTCGACGCCCTTGTGCACCACTTCATAAGGCCAGAACAGCCCCAGATTGGCCGGTTCCGGATTCGCGGACTGAAAGTTGAATTCACCGGCGACCTTGTTTGACGGGCCCATCTGCGCCGTGTTGAACGCCGAGTAGCCCCAGGCTTCCATCGCGTTGCCCACGCCCAGCCGCCCCTGTTTGCCCTCGAACAATTGCATGCCGGCCAGGTAGTGCTCCGACAACACGTCCGAAATCGGATCAACATGGAACTTGAAATAGAGCGCGTCGCTGGCCTTGTCGTCCCGCTTCACTTTGCCGCCCAGAATATCCACCCCCTCGCCCGTCAAGTGGACGACCCGCGCGCCGGGATCCTGCCACAGAATGGTGGCGCGCGCCGGGCCGGCCAGCAGGAGCGCGATGACCAGGGGCAACGCAAGGTGCCGGAAGCGGGTGGCAATTGGCCGGGGCATGCCGGGAATATGCGACGAGTCGGGCGGCATGACAAGCAGCGGAATTATTTTTGCCCGGAGGGAAAAGGCAAACGGACTTGTGCGACCGCACAAACATGCGGACGACCGCATAAACATGCGGTAGACACATGGGGAAGTCGGTATTAATTTCAACCCTGAACCCGAACCAGACAGCTGTGTGGAACTGGTAGGTTGAATCTAGTAGATCATGGCTGTCAGTTTTTAAAAACAAATTATATGAAAAACAAACTAACAATACTCGCAGCCGCCGTAATGGTTGCTGCCTCGGTATCCGTCTCCAAAGCGCAACCATACTCATACTATGTGGTTGGTGACTTTAACGGCTGGGTAAATCCCAACGCAACCGCGATGACCGACAACGGACCGATCGGAATCAATGGAAGTGAGCAATACTCTTATCAGATTACCGGCCAGACGCCGAGTTCCATGCCTCCCAACGGGATTAAAGTGACTGACGGTACTTGGGCCAATACCTGGCCGAATGGCAACAACATGGAGCTTTTTTATGACAGCAGTGGCGACGCCACCATATACTTCTACCCCGGAACAATCTCGGACGGCTGGTCGCCCTTGAATAACCGGGTCGGTTATGCTGACACCGGCGCGGCATGGGAAGTCACCGGAGACTTCGGCCCGGGTTGGGGGACTACTCCGAACCTGATGACCTTGGATGCGAGTCAAACTGGTGTTTACACCAATATTTATGTCGTAGCGACCCCAGGGACGTATAACATGCAATTTCGGACACCCGGAACATGGAGCGATGTTCATTTTGGCGCTACTTTTGACAACGGCAGCGGAAACGCCGTTTTCACCACCACCAGCCCGAATCAGGCGGTGTTGATCCAGCTTGATTTGCCCAACGGCCGCTGGCAGGCCGGTGGTCCGCCCGCTTATTGCAATGTCACGTTTTCGGTGGACATGACCTTGGTGGCGTTAAATCCAGGATTCGATCCGACTTCGGTGACCGTGAACGGATCTGGCCTGCCGAATGGCTGGGGCGGCACGCCTTGCAACAACACTCTCGACAACCCCAATATTTTTACCAGTGCACCCCAAGCGATTTTGGCCGGTGCAGACATTCAGTATCAATTCCGCTGTAATATCAACGGGTCAACTGCTTATGATGCCCTCGGCGGCGTTAGCGGGGTCAACCGCACCCTCACAGTGCCCAACACGCCCTCCGACATCCTCCCGACGGTGTTTTGGGATGACGCCTCGCCGGATGACGTGCTCCTGACAGACACCGCTGTCACGTTCAGCGTCAACATGAACGGCGCGGTTGGCACGGACTCGGTTGTATTCGGTCCCGGTGACTACGCCATGGTCAATGGTCTTTTCGGCTGGCTGGCTTGGAATCCCGACACGCTGTCATCTTACATACTGAACGAAACTCCGGTTGGCAGCGGCATCTATACCCTTACAGAGACCTTCTCGGCGGGAAGCCTCCGCGCGGTGACCTACAAATACTCCATAAATGGTGCTGACGACGAAGCCGGTTTCGCGCAAAACCATTTCCGCTATATCCGCAGCTCCGGTGGAGATGCTTACACCATGCCCGTGGACACCTTCGGCAACCAATATGTGGAGCCGAAAGTCGGCGGTCTTGTCATTGGCACCCCCTCGGGCGGATCGATTCCGGTCAGCTGGCTGCCTTATCCGAACGTCAAACTGCAAACCAGCAGCGATCTGATGAGTTGGACGGATGTAGGCGGGACCACGTATCCACAACCCAGTGACACTCTACCCTGTTCCATAAGCGTAAACATGGGCGGCAGCCCGCAGTACTTCCGCCTGGTTCAACCGGCACCCTAATGGACCTGCGGTCATGAATTAATCAACCCCGCCGGGCCGGGCAGGGCCGGCCCGGCGGGAAATGGGCTTCAGGAAGTGAACCAGTGGTATGCCAATGAACAATGGTTCAGGAAGTGAACCAGCAATATGATAACAAACATGAAATCTCGCCGGTCTGCGTTCACTTTGATCGAGTTGCTGGTCGTGATTGCCATCATCGCGATATTGGCCGCCATGCTCTTGCCGGCCTTGTCCAAGGCCAAGCTGCGGGCGCTTTCCACCGCCTGCATGAACAACTACCGGCAACTGGGGCTGTCGTGGTTCATGTATGCCAACGACAACGATGACAAACTGGTGACCAATGGGGACAGAATGCCGCCCAATAACGCCAAGCAAAACTGGATTTGCCCGTTTGGGGTTACGCTGGATTGGACCGGTGGTCCAAACAACAACAACACCAACACCATCTTTCTCACGTGTGACAGTCCCATCTTTGGAACCGCGCTGATGGGACCTTATATTGCCAAGCAGTTGAACATTTTCGTCTGTCCGGCGGATAATTTTCTTTCAAAGTATCAAAAGGCATGGAACCACCGCATTCGCAGTTGCGCCATGAACGGGGCGATGGGTGATGGTTGCAAGTGGTTTGCTCCCACCAACGGCGGGGCCTGGCCAAGCTTTTACAATCCAACAAAATTCGGGCATATGCACAACCCCGGACCTTCGGATTGCTGGGTGGTCATGGATGAAAATCCCATGAGTGACGACGATTCAGTCCTGTACGTAAATCCAGCGGATGCGAATGGAAACGGAACATCATTTACGGAGCTTCCGGGAAGCATGCACGCCAACGCCGGCGGGGTGTTTTATGCCGATGGACATTCGGAGGTGCATGTATGGAGGGGCACAGTGACCACGCAACCGTTTAATCCCAACTACAACAATTGGGTGCAGGCCGTCACCGGCCTTGATGCCGGCAGCGTAAATGATCTGACCTGGATGGCCCAGCACACCCCGGCGAATTGATGTGGGCGGACGGGGATTGGTTTCACGGTGTTTTTTCGCTGAACCCAAAGTGTATTCGCTTTATTGAGCGGGAGGATGGAACTTCGCAAAACTGCATTTGGATTTTTGCGGGAAAATGATTCTATAGCAATCATCGTAACATTGGCACACAAAGGATTCATCAAACCAAGCGCAACAACGTGGTAGGGCGGCGCTGCTGCGCGCCTCGGGAAGGCCGAGCGGCAGCTTGGCCCTACCAGTTCCTCTGCGCCAAAGTTGTTGTGATTCGCTATAAATGAGTTCGTTCCAGACTTTTGGTTCATGCCCTGTCTGTGTCCAGGCGCTTGGTTTGCTGGCTGCCCTTAACCTGATGGCGACGGACTCGCCGGCGCAAGCCAACGGCTGCTGGCGGACACAAAGCATCTACCAGATCATCACCGACCGTTTTTACGACGGGAATCTGGCGAATGACAATGCGGAGGGAACTTATGCTCCCGGCAATCCGAGGGGGGTGCATGGCGGCGATTTCGCGGGGATCGAACAGAAGCTGGATTACATCAAGGCGCTCGGGGCGACGGCGATATGGATCTCGCCGATCGTGCTGAACACGGAGGGCCAGTATCATGGCTACTCCGCCTGGGATTTTTACCAGGTGGCTCCGCATTGGGGTTCCAGCTCCGATCTGCAACGGCTGGTCCGGGCGGCGCACGCGCGCGGCTTGCTCGTCATTGACGACATCGTGGTGAACCACGCGGGCAACCTCGTCCGCAGCAGCGGTTCCACCTTCAACTACCCGGCCGGCTATGCGCTGAGTTATCGGAACAGTTCAAAAACCTATCCGGCCCCCTTCAATCTGACCCCGGCCAATCCATCCCTGACCAACCTCTTCCACAACTACGGCAACCTCCGGAATTTCAATGACCGCACCCAGGCCGTGTTGGGCTGGCTGTCCGGGCTGAATGATTTCCGAACGGAAACACCCTACGTCCGCTCGAACATGGCGGCGATTTACGAATATTGGATCCGCCAGATTGGCTTTGACGGATTCCGGGTGGACACGGCCCTGGAAGTTGACATGGGATGCTGGCAGAGTTTCTGTCCGGCAATCCATTCGTATGCGGCGGCCAATGGCAACCCCAACTTCTTCATGTTTGGCGAGGTTTTCAACAGTTCCGAAACCCTGGTGGGTTCCTATACCGGTGCGGAAGGCGGTGGGCCGTTCAAGTTTGATTCGGTTTTGGATTATCCGCTTTATTTCGCGGTCAACCGCGTCTTTGCCACGGCCAGCGGAGCCACGTCGTTGATTGAAAATCATTACCATGCGGTGGCGGCCGATTACGATCCGGCTGCGCAGATGCAACTGGTCACCTTCCTGGACAATCATGATAATCCCCGCTTTCTCAGCACCGGCGCGGCGGACGACAACACCAACCGCCTTGAGCTGGCGCTGGTTTTTCTCTACACCGCGCGCGGCATCCCGTGCCTGTATTACGGCACGGAACAGGGTTTTGACGGCATGACCGACCCGGATGACCGCGAGGACATGTTTGCCGGGGAATTCAAGGACGGCCCCGGGGGCGAGGTTTTGCAACTCGGTTCGCCGGGCGTTGACAATTTCAACATGACCCACCCGCTGTTCCGTTGGGTGGCCCAGTTGAACAATTTCCGCCGGTTGTATCCCGCGCTCACGCTCGGGTCCCACGTCAGCCGGGCCAGCAACGCCACCGGCCCGGGGTTGCTGGCGTATTCCCGCGTGCTGAACACGCAGGAAGTGTTTGTCGTTCTCAACACGGCCGGTTCCAGCCAGACGTTGCCGGCGTGCATGCTGACCTATCCCGCCGGCACCCGGCTGGTGAATTTACTGGACACCAATGATACCATCACCCTGACCTCCGGCTCGCAAACTCCGGCCCTGACGGTGCCCGGCACCGCCGCCAAACTGTTCATCGCGCAATCGCAATGGCAGCCGCCTGACCCGGTGGTGGTGGGCAACTCGCCGGCGCACTGGGCCACCAATGTGCCAACCGGTTCACCGATCGTGCTTCAATTCAGCCGGCCAATGGATACGAACAGTGTTCAGGCGGCGTTTTCCACTGCGCCGGCCGTAAGCGGTTCATTTGCCTGGACGGCGGCGCATGATGTAATGACCTTTACTGCGGGCGGCGCCGGTCTGCCGGGTTTGACCGGCATCACCGTGAATCTGACCAACTCGGCATTCGACGCGGCCGCGGGCAAACCCATGTTTGCGCCCTACCACTTGTCGTTCCAGACCGCCGCCGCCACAAGAAAACCAACCGATTGAGGTCGTGCCTGGATGGAAAATTGACTATGCAAATGCGGGTGAGAAACCAAACCGTTTTGGCAATCGTATCCGGTCTTTTCCTGTGCCTGGCCGGGCGGGTGGTGCAGGCTGAGGACGCGCCGCCCGTTTCAAATCGAAGCGATGTCGGCAATGGCGGTTGGTCATCAATCAGGGAGATGCCGGCCCCCACCTGGGATGGCCGGGTGCTGTTGTTTCAGGGCAGCCAGGGCACGCTGGCAATCACTCCATTGTCCGATGATGTCATCCGCGTCCGTTTCACAACGGCCAAAGCCTTCGGCCGCGATCATTCTTACGCCGTCGTCAATCACGATCCGGGCCCGGTGTCGGCCAAAGTTGAAACCGGTTCCAATTCCACCACGCTGGCAACGGCTACGGTCAGAGTGATTATTCAACACGCTCCGTTGCGCATTTCTTTTGCCAATGCCGCCGGGGAAATTCTCGACGCCGATGATCCGGCACGCGGAATCGCTTTTGCCGGGCCGGCGTTCCGTGTCGCCAGGCAATTGCGCGAGGACGAGCACGTTTATGGCTTCGGCGAAAAAAACGGCAAGCTCGACAAGCGCGGCTGGAAACTGGGCGGCTACAATTATGTCATGTGGAATTCCGACACCTTCGCCCACGATTCGGGCACGGACCCGATTTATGTTTCCGTGCCGTTCTACCTGGTCGTCCGCCGCGGGCAGGCGCACGGGATTTTCCTGGATGACACCTGGCGCAGCACGTTCGACGTGGGCCGCGAACGGCAGGACCTGCTGACGTTCGGCGCGGAAGGCGGCGATCTGGATTATTACTTCATCAACGGACCCGATCCGAAAAAAGTCGTCGAACGTTACACCGCCCTGACCGGACGGATGCCATTGCCGCCGCTGTGGTCGCTCGGCTTCAATCAATGCCGTTACAGCTATTATCCCGAAGCGAAAGTGCGCTGGATTGCGGACACCTTCCGCCAGAAGAAAATCCCCGCCGATGTCATCTGGCTGGACATTCATTATCAGGACAACTTCAAGCCGTTCACCTGGGACTCCGGGCGTTTTCCCGATCCGAAGAAAATGATGACGGATTTGCGCGCGCAAGGGTTCCACGTCGTCTGCATCGTGGATGCGCATCCGAAGGTGGAAAAGGGCTATGCGCCATACGACGAGGGCATCGCGGGAAATTACCTGGTGAAAAATCCCGACGGCACGGTGTATGAAGCACCGGTCTGGCCGTCGCAAGCGGACAAGGATCCCGGCCCCAGCGTGTTCCCGGATTTCAGCAATCCTGCGGCGCGCCAATGGTGGGGGTCGCTCTACAAAGATTTTCTGGACTTGGGCGTGGCCGGCATCTGGAACGACATGGACGAACCGGCGGTTTTCAACACCGTGAGCGGGACCATGCCGCTGGATGTGGTTTTCGACAACGAGGGTCAGCCGACCACGCACCGCGAAATCCACAATGTCTATGGCCAGTTGCTGACCCGCGCGACGTTTGAGGGATTGTCGCGCTTGCGGCCGAACGGGCGGCCGTTCGTGCTCACGCGGGCTAGTTTTGCGGGCGGCCAGCGCTATGCCGCCGTCTGGCCGGGCGACAACACCTCCGAATGGTCCTCGCTGCGGCAATCCGTTTCCACGCTGCTGGGCCTGGGGCTGTCGGGGTTTTCCTTCGTGGGTTGCGATATTGGCGGCTTTGATGGTTCGCCGTCCGGCGAACTTTATACCCGCTGGCTGCAAACCGGGGTGTTTTACCCGTTCATGCGGTCGTATTCCACGTGGGGTTCGCCCGACAAGGAGCCGTGGTCGTTCGATTATCACCATGAACTCATCAACCGACACGCCATCGAACTGCGCTACGAACTGCTGCCCTACATTTACAATGCGATGCAACAGGCCAGCCAGACCGGCGTGCCGGCCCTGCGTCCCTTGTTCCTCGACTATCCCGGGGATGAAAAGGTCGCGGGGCTGGATGACGAATTTCTTTTTGGCGGGGACCTGCTCGCGGCGCCGGTTCTGTATCAAGGCGCGAACGAACGCGCAGTTTACCTGCCTCCGGGGGAATGGTTCGATTATCGGACCGGCCGTCACTTCGCGGGAGGCCAGACCATTCACCAGCCGGTGACGCTCGATTCGATACCCCTGTTCGTGCGCGGCGGCGGTTTCATTTTCCGCCAACCCGTCGTCCAGAACACCGGCGAAATGCCGGGAAACCCGCTTCGCGTCCTTATTGCTCCCGCGAATGAATCCGAATCCTCGCTCTACGAAGACAATGGAGAAACACTGGATTATCGCAACGGCGCCTTTATGAAGCGCCGGTTTCATCAGACCCGCAACGATCAGAAAATGATCGTTGACGTGTCCGGGCCGGAAGGGACGTACCGTCCCGCGGCGCGCAAATTGGTTTTGGAGACGTGGACAAATTCCCAGCCTGAAAACATCTTCAGGCAAACCGGTGACGCGGCCGCAGACCGGGTTTTATTGCCGCATCTGGACGCGGAGACGCTGGCCCATTCGCCGCAAGGGTGGTCGTTCGCCGATGGCTTGCTGACCGTGAAGGATGATGACCGCTTCAAGCCGGTGCGCCTGGTCATCGAGCGTTAAGCTGATCTACGGCGAATCAAAACAACATGGGTACATCGGGTCGGTAGGGCGGCGCTGCTGCGCCGCCTTGTTGGCTGACCAGCAGGTCAGCCCTACCCAGTGGACGTTTGTGCCAATGTAGATGGAAACTGCTATAGCGATGCCAGCGTTGGCCATCAAGGTTTGCGCAGCCGATAGAAGGTCGCGCCGCCTGATGGAGTGGCGTTGACGTAAACCGTCGTCGAGTTGGTCTGGTATTGCGACGACGAAACCTGATTCCAGGGCGGCGGATTCCCCGCCAGCGTTGTGCTTGAATCCAACACCCAGCCGGAATAAGAGTTCAGCCAGGATATGGTTGCAATGCCGTTCGTCAGGCCGATGGTCAGTATCGGCACATAGGGAATTTTCGACAGAATCAGCGCACTGTAAGGCCCGATCGCGACGCCGGCCATGGCAGGACTGCCGCTCGCGGTCACGACCGTGCTCCCGTTGTTGCCGAAGTCGGAGCTGTAATTGGTCGAGTCGCTGTTGAATTGGACATACCAGGTGCCGGTTGAGGGAAAATTCAGATTGTAAACGGGATAGTTCACGTTCGCAAAATTGGCGATGACCACCGCGTCTTGCGTCGGGTTGGACGATTTCCAGCGATGAAAAGCCACCAGCTTGCTGCTGTTGTCATACCACAGAATGCTGCATTGGTCGCCCTCCAGACCCGGAGTATAGCCTTTCAAGTTGCGGCGCGCGTTGATGAGATCGCGGTAAAGCTGGACGATGCCGGAATAGGTGTTCGTCTTGGTCCAATCCACAGTGAGGCTGGAATCAAACGACTGGTTTTCGAGCATTTCCTGGCCCTGGAAAAGCATGGGTATGCCCGGCGAGGTGAACGTCACGATGGTTCCGAGGGTGGACAGTTTTCGCGCCCGGTAACTATTGGGCGTAGCCGGATCAATGGATGTGACCAGGCGGAAGCCGCCGTTGAGGTCGCCCACCACGTCGTGCGATTCGAGAAAAGCCACGCGGGCGGAACTGGCGTTGCCACCATAGCGGACATTGTATTGGATGGCGTTGGCAATGACGCTCATGTCGCGATTGGCGTCCACGGTGTTCGTCAGCACCGGCGTGACGGCGTAGGGAAACTGCGTGTCCCAGGCGCTGTCGAAGCCGATGTAATTATACACGTCCTCGGAGATGCTGATTTTGCCGGTGTAATTGGTGTGGATCATGTCGTTGATGGACTGAATGAGATTGCCCGCCGCCGGAATATAATTATTGAGATTGTCGTGCATCATGGTGTTGGGCGTGTCCCAGCGGAACCCGTCCACATGACATTCACTCAACCACATGGTGAAGTTGTCCTGGATAAAGTTGCACACCTGATTGCTGCTGAAATTCGGTCGCGTGGCCCCGTAGGGCGTGATTTGGAGGTTGGTGTTGCTCTCAAAGAAGTAAATGCCGCCGCCCCCGACCGCGTTGACGCCGGAATAGCCGTCGAAGTTCCACATATCCAGATCGGATGGCCCGTAATGGTTGTGCACGACGTCCATGAAGACAGCGAGGCCGCGGGCATGACACGCTTTGACAAAGGTTTTAAGTCCATCCGTTCCGCCGTATCCGATGTTCTCCACGGCAAACGGCTGGGCCGGGTTATAGCCCCAGCTGGCATCCGTGGGGAATTCGGCGATGGGCATGAGCTCAACCGCGCTGATGCCGAGGCTTTTCAGGTAATCCAGCTTGTTGGTGGCGGATACAAATTTGCTGTTGGGCGTGTTCGTGAAAAACGTGCCGACGTGCATTTCGTAGATGACCTGGTCGTTCAGCGCGCTGTTGGTGAAGCTGTCGCCGGCCCAGTTGAAGGCGTTCGGGTCGTAAACAATGCTGTTGCCTCCCGAACCGGAATAATTGACCAGCCGCGCGCGCGGGTCCTGTTTCCAGAGATTGCCATTGAAGTAGTATTTGTATTGTGCCCCGTTCGTTACTCCCGTTGCCCCCGTTGATCCGGGCAGGTCCAGCGACCAGATGCCGTCCAGAACCCCGTTGGTCTTCTCCTGGGTCAGATGAGTCGTGGATAATGACCAGTTGTTAAAAGTTCCCGGAAGATAAACGCTTGTCGCGTTGGGCGCCCAGACCCGGAAGGTGACCCCCGTTCCCTGTGCGTCGTGATACGGAGTGGCACCCCAACCCGGCCGGCTGGATTGAGCGGATGCCGTGGTGGCCAGGGACAACGCGGCACACACGAAGGCTGAAACCGCCGGATTAAAACGCCTTGGAAATTGATTTTTAGACATGGCACGGACAGGCAGAATTTTATTCATGGCTGGTTTTTATCACCGGGGTCAAACCATCCAATCCAAAGCAATGCCGCCGGAAACAGCCCGCCCCCGAAAATCGGGACCCGGGCTTTTCGCAAACACAACAAAGTCGAAGAATGGCAACGAATGAAGTTCAATAAATCTTTTAATGGTGCAAATCGATTACGGATTGATTAGCTTGATGCCGTTTATGAAAAAACCCGCGGCCACAAAGGATTTTTTGCGCCTTGATTGAAGCGTGGATCGCCTGGAATTATTGCTGACATTGGGTATTAATACCATGTTTTTGCCGGAATTGCTACCGCATGATTATGCGATGGTTTATATGCGTCAGGGAGGTGATGATGGACGAAGTCAAATGATGTCATTTCGTCGTGTTATCCCATGGTGCGTCGCTGCCCGGCCGCGCGCACCCGGTCAATTCGCCAGCCAGCCTGGTGGAACGTGGGGCAATGTGCCCGCCGGCGCAAATGATGCCGGGCTGAGGCAAAGGCAGTTGCCTTGCCCGGATGCGCCGGCGACCACAGCGACACAACGCTTTTGTCGCCTGGCACTTTTACCCTGACATGGCTGTGAACAAAAACCATGCATGCCGGGGGCCGTACCCAGATTGGCGGACCACAAAAACATGAAAAGCTCATTCAAAGCCTGCCGGATTTTACTCTTGCTCGCCGCCGGACCATGGCTCGCCGCCATGCCGGCCCAGGCCGGCGACGTCTCAAACCAGCCGGCGCGGAGCACGCCAGCCTGGCTGCGCGACGGGGTCATCTACGAAATATTTCCGCGCGATTTTTCCTCCGCCGGCAATCTCAACGGTGTCACCGCGCAACTCGACCGGTTGAAGGATTTGGGCGTGACCATCCTGTGGACGATGCCGATTCAACCCATCGGCGAAAAAGGCCGCAAGGGCAGTTTGGGCAGCCCATATTCCATCAAGGATTATTACGCCGTTGATCCTGATTATGGCACGGTGGACGATTACAAGCGGCTGGTGTCCGAGGCGCACAAACGCGGCCTGAAAGTCATCATGGATGTGGTTCCCAACCACACCGCGTGGGACAGCGTTTTGATGAAACACCCGGAATTTTACAAGCAGGATGCGAAGGGAAACATCATCCCGCCCCTGCCGGAATGGACCGACGTGGCCAGTTTGAATTATGCCAGCCCGCAGTTGCGCGCCTACATGATCGCGATGTTCAAATACTGGATTCAAACCTGTGATGTGGACGGCTTCCGTTGCGACGTGGCCTCCATGGTGCCGACGGATTTCTGGGAGCAGGCGCGCGCCGAACTGGAAAAAACCAAGCCGGACATCATGATGCTGGCCGAGGCGAGCAAGCCGGAACTGCTGACCAACGCCTTTGACATTGATTATTCCTGGCCCCTGTTGAGCACGTTGAATGATGTGCTGCTGCACGGCGCCCCGGCCTCCAATCTCCGCGGGTCGTGGGAAGAAAGCCTGCGGCAGTTTCCCCAAAACGCCCTGCACATGCGCATCACGGATGACCACGACGAATCCCGCGCCGTTGCCCGTTATGGCGTTCAAGGCGCGCTGGCCTCGTCGGCCTTCATGTTTTCGCTCGACGGCGTGCCGTTGATTTACAACGGCATGGAGGTCGGCGACGCGACCGAATCCGGCGACCCGGCGTTGTTCGACAAGCTGCAGGTTTTTTGGGCGCCGAAGGAACGCCCGCCCCTGCGCGAGATCTATCACGGACTGATCCAGCTTCGCAAACAACACGCCGCCTTTTGCAACAACAATGTGGACTGGTTGCATAATTCAGACGAAACGAATGTCGTGAGCCTGATGCGCCGTGACGACAACGACGAGTTCGTGGTGGTGATCAATTTTTCCAACCGCCCGATCAGCGGCCGGGTTGAAGTCCAAAACAGCGGCGAATTCCAACCGGTCCAAATTTCGGGAATGCCCAGGTTGCCCGGTGGTGATTTTCCTCTCTGTCATCTGGGCGGGTTCGAATGGCGGATCTATCATCGGCTGGTGCCGAAATACTCCGCCCGCACGGAAAAAACGAACGTTGTGGCTGCTGCTGCCGGTGTCGTCGGGCATTAAATGCCTGCCGTCACGGCGGGCATTTTGAATCGGACTTTTTATGAATAAACCCAGGCTTTCTTTCTGGCAAATCTGGAACATGAGCTTCGGCTTTCTTGGCATCCAGTTCGGCTGGGGCCTCCAGATGGCCAACATGAGCGCCATTTACAGCTACCTCGGCGCGGATCCCGATTCTCTGGCCATCTTGTGGCTGGCCGCGCCCGTCACCGGGGTGATCATCCAGCCTTTGATCGGCCAATCCAGCGATCGCCTCTGGACGCGGCTGGGCCGGCGGCGTCCATTTATTCTCGGCGGCGCGATTCTCGCGTCACTCGCCCTGATTTTAATGCCCAATTGTCCATCGGTCTGGATGGCGGCGGGACTGCTCTGGGTGCTGGATGGAACCATCAATGCCAGCATGCAGCCTTTCCGGGCCCTGGTGGCGGACAATCTTCCCGAGGAACAAAACTCCCAGGGTTTTGCCATTCAATCCCTGTTCATCGGCCTGGGCGGAACCATCGCTTCGGCCCTGCCCTGGATGATGACCAACTGGTTTGGCGTCGCCTCCGAAGGCGCCGGGCAGGGGCACATTCCTCAATCGGTCCGGTTTTCGTTTTATATCGGGGCCGTCGCCTTCATGGGCGCGGTGCTGTGGACGGTTTTCAGCACCAGGGAATATCCGCCATCGGACTCCGAACTGGCGGCCCTCCGCGCGCGGAAATTCGACTGGACGCTTGGCCTGGGCGATATTTTTACGCTGATTTTTCATCTGCCCCGGCGCATGTGGGAACTGGGCCTGGTTCAGTTCTTCACCTGGATCGGGATGTTCTCCCTGTGGGTTTATTTTTCGCCGGCGGTGGCCAAAAATATTTTTCATGCCGCGCCCGGCTCGGTGGAGATGGAAGCCGCCGGT
>JBKQOA010000195.1:0-43481 GCA_052145735.1 Limisphaerales bacterium | reverse complement strand
AAAAGGCGAATCCTTTGAATGGTGCTTGGAAGACAAAAACACCCTAATCCTGCAACGCCTCAAACCCGCCGCCCCACGCCACCTCAAAATACTCAAACGTTAATCCCTTAAGTTGACGCGTATGCGCGCTGCGGGACACACAACCGGGACGCCACCGGCTTCATCCGGCTGAATGTGCTCCGGTTGAAAGTGGCAGCGAAGGTGTAGAAAAAGAAATAGCGCCGATGGGGCGTTGTGATATTTTTAAAGCATGAGTGCCGTGGAAAAAATCAAAGCGGCGGCAGCCCGGCTTGACCCGGACGAACAGGTCGAACTGTTCCGCTGGTGGGTTGAATCGGACACGTTCAAGCAGCGGCAGCTTGCTGCGTTGAAGCGCGATCTCGCGGTTGGTCTTGAGCAGTTGGAAAACGGCCGTTACCGGACTTACGATGACACCAATGTCATGCAACTGGCCGAAGACGTTGGCCGCGCCGGCCGGGAACGACTCAAAAAGCATCGCAAAAAGCCCGGTGTATGAACCAATATCGGGTTTCCGACGCGGCGCGTTCGGATTTGGATGAAATCTGGTATTACATCGCACAGGCCAACATGGACGCAGCGGACAGATTTCTTGGGGCCATTGTTTCGCACTTTCCCAAGCTGGCAGCCATGCCGCAAATCGGGCGGGCGCGCAAAGAACTATCACCGCGACTCCGCAGCTTTCCAGTCGGCCGTTACATCATCTTTTACCGTCCGATGGAAAACGGCGTTGAAATCGCGCGCGTGCTGCACGGGGCGAGAGATATTCCGCCGTTATTTGAATGAACCGTACATTGCTACGATGAAAACTACCCCGACCCCGCCCTGCGGGACCTGCAACCAGGACGACGCCACCGGCTTCATCCGGTTGAAAATCGCGACGAAGGTGCAGAGGAAAAAGTGAAGCAAGAGCGAATACAAAACCCGGTTTCAGTTGAGCGCGCTGTAATCGAATCTAAAATTGCAGAAGGCTTTCATGTCATTCTGCAATTTGACAAACCTCCCTATCCACCTGAATTGCTTGGCAGAATAAATAATCTTTGTGGCGAATTTGGCAAACAGCTAGAGGTTCGTTTCTACGGACATTATGTCCAAGTCGTCTATTGGGTCTGTGATAAGTGTTTAACGATTACGACATCGAATCGTTGCGACTAGCCAGATTCCCATCGGCTGGCCGCCCGTTTCCGCCAGGTGCAACCGGCAATGGCCGGAGTCCACCGGCCTCCACCCCGGCGCGCCGTAGCCTCACAGTTTGATGTTGACAAGCATCATGGTTATAGGTATTATCACCGCGATGAAGAAAACCAACCCCAGTTTTTTGAACGGTGTCCCGGAGCTGCTGGTGCTGCGCCTGCTGGCCCGCCGGGAAATGTACGGCTACCAGATCGTGGAGGAAATCCGGACCCGGACCGGCGAGGCGTTGTCGTTTGGCGAGGGCTGCATCTATCCCTACCTGCATTACCTGGAGGCGGAAAAGCTGGTGACCAGCCAGCGGCGCGAGGTGGAGGGCCGGAATCGCAATTATTACAAACTCACCGCCCGCGGACGGAAACGGCTGGAAGCATTGACCTCCGAGTGGAATCGCGTCACGGCCGGCGTCTCGCAACTGATGGAGGGACAACATGCCTGATTTCATTGAATTATTGCGCCGCCGGCTGGTTGAACTGGGCTGCCCCCTGGCACAGGTGCGGCGGTTGGTCCGGGAAGTGGCCGACCATCGCGAAGACTTGAAACAAGCCGCCCTGTCGGAGGGATTGTCCGTGGCCGATGCGGAAGCCTGCGCGAACGCACAGCTCGGAGACCCGCTGGCGCTAGCAGAACAAACCATGACAACGCTGCGGCAGTCTTCCTGGTGGGGCTGCCATTCGATCATTGGTTTTTTAGTCCTGCCATTGTTGATGGCGCCGGTATTGTGGTTTTTGCTGTTCTGTCTGGAGCTGTCACTGGGGTTCGCATTAGGTTACGGCTGGGATCCAAAGAAACTCCCCGGACCCAACAATTTGGCTGCCGTTCATCATCTAACCATTATCGTGGTCTGCGCTCACTGTATCGCCGTTGCGCTTGTGACTTTGTTTTTCTGCCAGTTGGCGCAGCGGGCGGCAGCGGGTTTCAAATGGACGGTGACAGCCTGCGCCATTTGCTCGCTTTATGCGTCGTTCTCCAAAGGCACCATCACGCCGCATTCGTTTCAAATCGGCTTTTCTTGGACTCCCGACTTGATCGCTGGAGCCATCCCGCTCCTGATTGCCGGCTTGATTTGTATCTTCCAGCGGCGGACGAGGCGGCATTTCCCGGAGCAGGTTGCAGGTTAGCCGTCGGCCCTACCCGGCAAGGAGCGGAACCCTTGCCGCCACCCGGAAAGCGCCAGAGAACTGGCACACTCCATGACGCTTCGCGCGGTTCGCAAGTCGCTACCCGATGGCCGGTGGCGTCCTGATTTCAAAATTTGGGTAGGGCGGGCAGTCCTCTGCCCGCCGCAAACCTGGAAAACGGCGCGCACGGAGTGACGCGCCCTACCGAAATCAGGCTACGATCCGATGGCCAAGTGATTTGCCAAAGCCCGTCATCTTCGTTTTACTGAGCGCATGTGGTTTGAATTCATGGGCCGGTTCCGACAGCGCAGGCCGGCGCCGGTCGAAACGTTGCCCGCCGGTTCGCACCCGGTGCCGCTGCTCCTGGTTCGTCATCCGCGCGCCCGCCGCTACCGGCTGAGGCTTCGTGCCGATGGAACCGCGCGGGTGACCATTCCACGGGGCGGCTCGGCGGCGGCCGCCCGGCAGTTTGTGGAACGCCACCGCGCCTGGCTGGAACGGCAATGGCAACGGTTGCAAGCCCGGCCGCGCCCGCCGGCGACCTGGCAGATTGGCTCGGAGATATGGTTTCGGGGTGAATCCGTTCGCATCCAATCCGTTGCGCCGGGACGAATTGTTTTTGGCGGCGAAACCCTGCCGGTGGCCGACATCACCGCCGATTTGCGTCCGGCCATTGAGCGGCGTCTCCGCCAGCTGGCCGCGCGCGAACTGCCGCTGCGGGTCGGGGAGCTTGCCCGCCGGCACGGATTCGCGGTGAACCGGGTGATGGTGCGCAATCAGCGCACGCGCTGGGGTTCCTGTTCGCGCCGCGGCACGCTTTCGATCAACTGGCGGCTGGTCCAGGCGCCCGACCACGTGCGCGATTACATCATCCTCCACGAACTGGCGCATTTGCGGCAGATGAATCATTCAAACCGGTTCTGGCAGGAGGTGGAATGCCTGTGCCCGGACTATCGAACCGCCGAACGCTGGTTGAAACTGCATCAGGAACTGCTGCGTCAGGCGGACCAGGTGAACCAGGCCTTGCGCGGATGAAAAATATTTGCTGTCCGGCGCCACCACTCGATTGGAACAGCGGTTTCGGCCTTGAACGGTTCCCTGGTTGCGGCACTCTGGATGCATGAATCCTCCACGTCTCTTGTTGGTCGCCTGCTGTTTCCTGGCCGTCGTCCGGCCCGTCAGCGCGGGGGAATCCCAGGCGCTCCCGCTCTGGCCCAATGGCGCACCCGGATTTGAAAACCGGCGCAACGAACCCGAGCTGGCCAGGGATTATTGGGTGCGCAACATCCATAATCCATCCATCACCGTGTTCCTGCCACCCAGGGAAAAGGCCACCGGTGCGGCGGTGCTGATTTGCCCGGGAGGCGGCCACCGTGAACTCGTTTTCAATGCCGAAGGTGTTGACACCGCCCGCTACCTGACCAATCTCGGGGTGGCCGCCTTCGTCCTCAAGTATCGTCTCGCTCGTGAAACCAACTCGCCCTACTCGCTGGAGAAACATCCCGGCGAGGATGCCCGGCGCGCGATGCGGCTGGTGCGGAGCCGGGCCGGGGACTGGAACCTCGACCCGAATCGAATCGGAATCATGGGTTTTTCGGCCGGGGGCGAAGTTTGTGCCATGGTCACTTACGGGCCGACCGGGGGCGACACCAACGCGGTCGATCCCGTGGACCGGCTGAGCTGTCGTCCGGATTTTCAGATTGTGATCTATCCCGGCCCGTACGGGGTTCCGGACGTTGTTACCACCAATGCCCCGCCCTCATTCTTCCTCGCCGCCGCCGCCGACAAGGAACCGTCGGCAACGGTTGTCGCCCTGCTGGAAAAGTTTCGCCAGGCCGGAGTCCCGGTCGAAGCGCATATCCTGGCCCGGGGTGGGCATGCGTTCAACATGGGGTACCGGTCCAAACTCATGACCGTAAAAGGCTGGCCGCAACGGATGGCGGATTGGATGGCGGACAACAACATCCTGAATCCAGCCGTGCCGGCGCCCGGCACCAAATAGCTGTCGGTGGGAAAAAGCGCGAATGCACAGCGGGACGTTGCTCGAACCGGTTTGCGTTTTGGGCCGATTCAAATATCGTGGCGCGGCTTGAAATCAACCGCGGTCAGCCAAAAACTCATCGCCGCCGCGCAGGAACTTTCGGCGCGGGTGGGCGGCTTGAAATTCCAGGCGCCGGTCACGCATGTTTACAACCCGCTCGATTACGCCTGGCCGGCGCATGAACTGTATCTGCGGAAATTCGGCGCCGGCAAAAGGCGCGTCGTCTTTCTCGGCATGAATCCCGGCCCGTTCGGCATGGCGCAAACCGGCGTGCCCTTCGGCGAGGTTTCCGCCGTGCGCGATTGGCTGAAAATCCGTGCGCCCATCGGCCGGCCGGCGGTGGAGCATCCCAAACGGCCGGTGCTTGGCTTTGATTGTCCGCGCTCGGAGGTCAGCGGCCGGCGGCTCTGGAAATTGCATAAGGATCGTTTTTCCGAACCGGAAAACTTCTTCAAAGAACATTTCGTCACAAACTATTGTCCGCTGGCATTCATGGAAGCGACCGGGTTGAACCGCACACCCGACAAACTGCACTTATTTGAGAAAGAAATGTTGTTTGCAATTTGTGACGAACATTTGCGCCGAGTGCTGACAATTCTTCAACCAGAGTGGTTGATCGGAATCGGTGTGTTCGCAAAGAATCGAGCCGAGGCGGTTTCGGCCAACCTAAATATCCGTGTTGGGAAAATACTGCATCCCGCCCCGGCCAACCCGGCAGCGAATCGGCACGATTGGGGCCTGACAGCGACGCAGGAACTCGTTCAACTCGGAGTCTGGGACTGAGGTTTACTGAATATGCCGTGCCAGCGGCGCTGAAGCGTAAAAGGCAGGACCCGGAGCAAGAAGGTCTTGTTACCTCGACCCCTACTGTCCGCCTCCAACAGGAACCGACGCCGGGAAGTTGAATCTACTCCAGTTTCGCGCGGTTTTATCAATGAATTGGATTGACATGAACGGGCCTAATGATGCAGGATTATTATCACACATTCCACTTAACCGGATAAATTTATGAAAAGGAAGTCAGCCTCCCTGGGAACTCTTGTCGCGTTGGGCATTTTGACTTTCAGTCTGGCGGTTAGCGGGTCGGTCATTATCCAACGGCCAATTCACCCTTTGCCACCCACCCCAGACCCAATTGCCAGTTGCACCCCGTCGCCGGCCGGCTTGGTGGCCTGGTGGCCGGGCGAAGGCAATGCCAACGACGTGGTTGGCGGCAACAACGGCATATTGGAAGGTGGAGTAAGTTTTGCCTCCGGTGAAGTCGGTCAGGCATTTGTTTTCGACGGTTCCGGTTCGAGCTACGTAAGGATTCCCGCCAACCCCAGGATTGACGTGGGACAAAGCGACGGTTTTACGATTGAATTGTGGTGCGATCCTGCGCTCACCAACAACGATGTGGTTCCCCTGACGCTGGTCGAATGGAACAACGATTCCGGGGACTTGACCGGTATTGGTTGCCATCTGGAGTTTTACAGTGCCGGGAGGATACTCGGCGATATTGTTGACCCCAACACCGGTAACGATCATTACGTGGAATCGCTTGGCGGCAATGTGACGCCCAATGTCTGGCAGCACGTGGCGATGACCTATGATAAAACCACCGGCGTACTGACGCTTTATCAAAATGGAGCGGTGGTGGCCAGCGGGAACGTAGGTATTTGGACGCCATCAACGGCGTTTGATCTCTATTTAGGGATTAGACCAGCGGGCGTTTTTGCTCCAATCCCCTACCAAGGGTTGCTGGACGAAGTATCGCTCTACAACCGCGCTCTTTCATCGAACGAGATTGCCGCGATCTATGCCGCCGGCAGCGCGGGAAAATGCCCGCCGCCGCCAGTGCCGGTCATTTCCAGCTTCATTCCCGCGTCCGGCACCAATGGAACCGTGGTGACGATCAGCGGAACCGGCTTCAGTGCGCAAGCGGCGGCAGACATCGTTTATTTCGGCGCGGTGCAGGCAACGGTTTCATCGGCCAGTCCGACCAGCCTGACCGTGACGGTTCCCGCCGGGGCAACGTATGCGCCGGTGACAGTGACGGTGAACGGACTCACGGCTTACTCCGGCAATCCATTCCTGCCAACCTTCAACGCCACCGGGGGAACGAACAGTTCACTTTCACTGGCGCCGCGACTGGATTTGCCCGCGGGTGACGGATCGGGACAGGTGGTTATTGCCGACCTGGATGGTGACGGCAAACCGGACGTGCTGGTGAACAACGGCAACGGTTCCGCCTCCATTTTCCAGAACATCAGCTCCAATGGCACGTTGACCGCCGGGTCGTTTGCTCCGCGTGTGGATTTGTCGCTGGGAACCGGAGGCGAAAACGGGACGGTGGCCGCTGATTTGGATGGCGACGGGAAACTGGACATCGTGCTGCTGGATTACAACGCCGGCCAGGTCATCGTTCTAAAAAACCTGTCCACGCCCGGGACGCTCACCACGAATTCATTTGCCGCGCCGGTGCGGTTTCAGGTCGGCGCCGGCCCACGCGGCCTGGCGGTGCGGGACCTGGATGGCGACGGCAAGCCGGAGATTGTCGTGGCCAATTGGGGGGACAGCACGGTTTCTGTTTTACGGAACATCAGTCAACCGGGCGGCATCGACACCAACTCATTCGCCCCGGCGGTCGTCTTTGCCACCGGCGCCAACCCGCAAACACTGGCGATTGCGGATTTGGACGGTGACGGCCAGCCGGATATCGTCACGGCTAACAACAACTACGGCACGGATGAGTCGGTCTCGATCCTGCGCAATACGAGCGCGCCCGGAACCATTTCGCTGGCTGCGCACGTTGACTTAGCGGGCCTGCCCACCAGCTTTTGCGTGGCCATCGGCGACCTGGATGGCGACGGGAAGCCGGACCTGGTTGTTTCGTCATTCATCGATGGCCAGGCCATTTCCGTGTATCGCAACATCAGCACGCCGGGCAGCATCACCACCAACTCGTTTGCACCGCATGTGGATTTTGACGCCGGCGGCTGGGGCAACGCCGTGGCCATCGGGGATCTGGATGGCGATGGGAAACCCGACCTCGCCGTTGTGACCCAGTTGCCCGACCACCTCTCCGTCTTCAAAAACATCAGCACCCCGGGCAGTTTCACGACCGACTCGCTCGCCCCGCGCGTTGATTATCCGGCGGGCTGGAATCCCAACGGAGTTGCAATTGGCGACCTGGATGGCGATGGCCGGCCCGACATCGCTTTCGCCGTCACCTATGCCGCCACCCTTTCCGTTTATCAGAATCAGACGCCGTTCAATGGTCCGCCGGTCATCACGTCGCAGCCGGTGAATCAAACCACCGTGCAAGGTTCAAACGTCGTCTTGTCCGTGATCGTGGAGGGAACCGGGCCTTTCAGTTATCAGTGGAGTTTTAACGGGAAAAACATTCCTGGCGCCACGAATGCCACGTTGACTTTGGCGAACCTTCATCCGTATCAATCGGGCAGTTACGCGGTGACCATCACCACGCCCTTCGGCAGCGTCACCAGTTCCGGCGCCACTGTCACGGTGATTGCCCAGAATATTCTGATTTACACGTATTCCGGCATCCAAAAGATCACCACGGCCGGCCAGGCGTTCTCGCTGGCGTATTCCGGGCAGATGTTTTTCATCCCCGACACCACCAACGGCGCGTTTGTCGGTTGGGCCACGATCAAGGGCAAAAAACAGTACTGGGTGAATCCCTTGCCGGAGTATCTATGGGCCACCATTCCCGGCGTTTCCAACCAGACCTTCACCGTTCTGGGCCGGGCGGGGCAGGGTTTTGACACCAACGGCTATGCAAACATCTGGACTGATTTGTACAAGGGCAAGAACACGCTGCTGGCCATCGGCACAAACACGTTTTTTACATTTCCAAACACCTTTGACAGCAAGGCCACCCATGTCTATCCGGACCCACAAACCGGCAGCATGGTCCTCGGCGAATCCTCTGCGAAGTTCACCTTCATGGCGCAAAATACACGGAATGCCAACAACAAAGGCGAGACCCTGGCTGACCTTGTCAATGCGCTGACCGAGTTCCTGGCGGGTCGGGGTTATCAGGAACAATAGCGAGACAGCGTCTCGCCTGGCGGGACGCTGTTATGGGTGTGCGGACGAGTAGCGGGCAAAGGACTGCCCGTCCCACCAGGCATCCTATTGGTTTTCCAAATGCGTCGTGCCGGTGGCAAGGATGACAATTTTCAACCCTGTGGGACGGAGAATGTGGTGAATTGCATGGATAATTCTCCCAAACGCGTTTTCGACTTGAAGCCCAAAGCATTAAAAGGGAAGAGTTATGCCGTGAGACCTGAACAATGGGACATTTTTAAAAAGGCGGCGCGCCTCGAAAAGCTCGACAAAGTCCCGATGGCGCTCATTATCGACAGCCCGTGGATCCCCGGCCACCTCGGGGTGAAGCACATGGATTATTATCTCGACCCGGAGCTGTGGTTCCAATCGAACCTGAAAATTCACCGGGAATTTCCGGACATCATCTTCGTTCCGTCTTGGTGGATGGAATACGGCATGGCGGCCGAGCCGTCGGCCCTGGGCGCCAAGATCAAATTCTGGCAGGATAACACACCGAGCGAATACCACACGCTCTACCATATCGAAGACCTCGAACTCTGGCCGGAGTACGAGGTGGAAAATGACGCGTTCATGGCCATGACCCTGCATCGCATCCGGATGCAGCGCCAGCGCATTCTGGACACCGGCGAAATCCTGCCGCTGGTGACGTCGCGCGGGCCGCTCTGCACCGCCGGGTTCGTCCGCAGCACGACCGACTTCATGATCGACCTCGTCGAGAAGCCGGTATGGGCGCACAAGCTGATCGACCGCTGTACAAGCCTGATCATTGACTGGCTTAAGGCGCAGGCCAAGGCCATGGGCAGCACCGTGGAAGGTATTTTCATCCTCGACGATATCGTGGGGTTCATCAACGAGGAGCATTACCAGGAGTTTGCGCATCCGTACCTGAAAAGAATCTGCGACGCCTTCCCGAAGGACTGGGTGAAAATTTATCACAACGACGCCGACATCAACGCCTGCCTGGAACATCTGCCGGACTGCGGATTCCACGTGTTGAACTGGGGCAAACAGACGGACTTTGCGGAGGTGAAGGAGCGCGTGGGCGGCCGGATGTGCCTGATGGGCAATGTGAATCCGCTCGAGGTGGGCGTGCGCGGCACACCGGAGGAGGTGCGCGCCGCCACGCTGGACGTGCTGGAAAAGAGCGGCGGCGAAGGCATCATCCTGTCCGTCGGCGGCGGCACCAGCCCGGGCATGCCCAAACAGAACATCGAGGCTATGTTGAAGGCGCTGGAGGAATTCAATTCGAACCGCGTGGCCGTCTAAAAGGAGCTGAATGCCGGATTACGCCCTGATGAATCAATGCCTTTACGAAGGCAAGGCCAGGGAGGTCGAACAGATGACGCGGGATGCGCTGGCGGAAGGCCGGAGCGTGCAGGAAGTGCTGGCGGAGGGGCTGATTGCCGGCGTGAGCGTCGTGGGCGAGGACTTCAAGTATAACATCCTGTACGTGCCGGAGGTGTTGATTGCCGCCCGCGCGATGAAGGCCGGCATGTCAGTGCTGAAACCGCTGCTGACAACGCATGGGCCGGACAGCACGTCCACTGGCGTCCTGGTCATGGGAACCGTGCGCGGCGATTTGCATGACATCGGAAAAAACCTGGTGTGCATGATGGCCGAAGGCGCGGGTTTCCAAATCCATGACATTGGCGTGGACCAAAGCCTCGAAAAATTTCTCGCCGCCGCCGAACTGCACAAGCCGGACATCATCGGCATGAGCGCCCTGCTGACTACCACCATGACCTACATGAAAGTGGTGATTGACGGATTCAAGGAAAAGGGCCTCGGCCACATCAAGATGGCCATTGGCGGCGCGCCCATCAGCCAGATGTATGCGGATGAAATCGGCGCCGACGGCTACGGCGCGGACGCGTCGAGTGCCGTGGATTTGTTCCTGTATCTCGTCGGCAAAGGTCCGGCCCCCGTCGTCAAATCCAAACCGGGAGCCCTGGCCCTGGCCCTGGTGACGGACGCGCCCGCCGAATCATCAGCCACGCCGCGTCCAGCGCACGCCCGGGCGAAATTCCAGGTCCTCTACTGGCAGGACATTCCGTCGGAGGTGAAGGCTTGGGATGGATTCGACGAGGTCAAGGTCAGCCTGCCGACGCGATTTGCGGAACGCATCGATGCCTCGGCGCAGAAACAGGGTCATATCCAGGCCGATGCTTACATGGCGCACCTGCGCTGGAGCGACGAGCAGGAACGGGACGGCACAGCCCGGGAAGTGGCCGAAGCGGTTAAGAACGAATTGGAAAAGAAATTCCCGGACTGGCGTTCATAAAGCAGGAGACGACGTGAGGAGTCTCTAAATTAATCTGTGTTTCCGAAGCAATTTGAGCCTCGTTACCTCGGCTCCTACAAAAAACGGATATTCTAAATGCGCTGCCAGGTATCCCGGCGGCTCAATTCGCCAGCAGGATTTCGTTTTCCGTAATTTTCAATTCCACGCCGGCGGCCTTGGCGGCTTCCTGCAACGCGGCGTTCAACATCACCACCGGGTCCTTGCTGACCTCGAGCCGGCGCATGAGGCCCTCGCCTTTTTTGGTGCCGATGGTGAGCATGACTTTCAGGCCTTTGCGTTTGCAGGCCACACGGGTGCCGTCCGGCAGCTTGGTGTTCATCGGCTTGAGGAAGGCGTCCGTATAATGCACGCCAATGCCCGATTTGTCCGCGAGCCCGGGCGGCAGCTTCTCCTTCGCCGCGGCGTTGATGTCACAAAGTTTGGTCATGATGAATGCTGAATCATTTCAAAGTCTCGTCAGGCTGTCCATCCGCCAATTCCTTTTCCTGCTGGACGAGGGCGTAGTGGATCACTTCCAGCACCAGGCCCCATTTGTACAGGCGTTTGTCCAGGTCGCAGTAACAACCGGAAGGATCGGCGGGCCGGTCCCAAGCCAGCACCTCGTTCAATGGCCGGCCCAGCAATGGTTTCTCGGTGGCAATGTCGTCCATGAGCGATTTCGCATTGTTGAGATATTCGCACGTGAATTTGTAACCGTCATGGCCGGGCACAGGCACGCAACTGGTTTCGACGATGCGGTATTGCTCCGCCGGTGACGCCAGTTTGACGTGATAATAAAACTCGAGGGGCCGGCCCAGGTTGGAGCAGGTGGTGCCTTCGTAATGGAACCGGGCTTCAATCACGCCGTTGTCCAGCCGCTCCAGGTGGAGCCGTTCCTGCGACCACTTTTGCAGCGCGCGGGCGTTGACAGAATATTTCGCGTGATGGTCCAGTACCGAAGAATTCGTGAAACCGGCCGGAATTTCCGGGCCACCACCTTGCAGCCGGCGCACGTCCTCGATTTGTGGCGGGGAATGTTTGTAGGGCGCGCGCCGGTACTGGCAGCCCGGCAATGAACAGCTTTCACAGGGAATCAGGTCCCGGAGGCTCCGTGCCTTTTCGATCTGCCGCGTCAGCCCAAACAAGGCCAATTGGGATTTTTTCGGACGTAACATCCCGGTGGCCATGACCTCCAGATCGCCGGGAAAAGCTTCCTTCCGGTCTGACCGGATCAGTTCCCACAACTTGATTTGATCGGCAATATCCCAGCCGGAATAGCCCGGACTGCAATGGGGCAGGACGGTCATGCCCTGCGGCTCCGCCCAGGCGCAGATGCGGCCGCTGACGATGGTGATGAGATGTTCGACCACGGCGGAACCGTACATTTCCATGAAGAAATATTCGTCGGGTTCGCCGGCCTGCCAGTGCCGGCGCGCTTCCGCCTCGCATTCCGGGCCCGCGCTCACGGCGACGACCATGACGCCATGCGTTCCGGCGGCCGCAAGCCGGTCATGAAGTTTTTTTGAGGCGAACCCGGTGCCGTTGATTCGCACCTGCCCATTTTGCAGCTCCAGGTTGTCGATCTGCCGGGCATAGATCCAGGGCCGTCCGTTCGCCGCGTACCATTGCCGGGCGCGGTCGGCGAGTTCCCGCGGACGTCCCTCGACCGCATGTTGACGCGGATAGCCCAGCAACCGGTGATATTCGGATTCCTGGACGTCGAGGTGCGGCGATGTGTCGGTCAGTTCGAACATGGGACTACCGTGGCGATGGAAAGGTCATGGTGTTGAACCCTGCGTCATTCTCAAGATTCGAATGGATTGAACTGGCAGCCTTCCACAAAGCAGTCGAAGAAGCGCGGATGGGCTTCCAAACGGCAATGCACCACCCGTTTGACGAGTTCCTCCAGTTCGGTGCGTTTCGCACGCGACAACAGCGCGATGCACGCGCCTTCAACGGAGGCATTGCCCACCTGCCGGATTTTGGCAACGTCCAGGTTGGGAATCAGGCCGATGCGTTTTGCAGACTCGAGGTTCAGGTTCCGGCCGAATCCGCCGGCCAGATAGAACACGTCCAGTTTGTCCGGCCGGATGCCGTATTGATCAAAAATAATGGACAGGCCGGCGACATTGGCGCCCTTGGCCTGGGCCAGTTCATTAACATCGCCTTCCGTGAAGTAAACCGGTTCATCGTAATCGGAAACGAGGACGATTTTTTCCCCGGCATTTTCGAACCGGCCCAGGGCGTTCATGCGGCCGGTCCGGAGCGATTCGCTCAGCACGTCCACCAGGCCGGAACCGCAAATTCCCTCGGCTGGTTTATCGCCAATCACCGAGATGGAAATCGAGCCATCGGGGTTGAACCCGACTTTTTCAATGGCGCCCGGCAATCCCGGCATGCCGCAGGCAATCTTGCCGCCTTCGAACGCGGGACCGGCCGGACACGAGGCGGCGAGGATTTTATGTTTGTTGCCGAGAATCAATTCCGTGTTGGTGCCGATGTCCATCACGGCGACCAGGCTTTCTTCGTTGGCCAGGTCCACCGCCAGCATGCAGGCGGCGGCATCGGCGCCGACGTGGCCGCTGATGATGGGCAGGCCATAGGCCCGGGCGCGGGGATGGAGTGGCAGGCCCAGTTTTTTGGTGGACTCGCTCAGGCTGGTGCTGGTCCGGCGGCCGTCCGCCATTTCCAGCTCGGTGATCGAGCGATAGGGACTCTGGCCGATGGAATGGACGTTCAGCCGGAAGAACAGGTCGCGCATGGTGGAATTGCCGGCCACCACCATTTCGTAGATGGATTGGGAGTCCACCGGAAATTCCTCGATGGCATGGGTCAAATAGCCGGCGAGCGTCCGTTGCAGCAATTTGCTGTGGTCATGTGTGTCGTAATGGATGCGCGCCATCACGTCCGAACCGCCAAAGCGTTGGGGATTTTCAAAGGAGGCGTCGGCAACGACCTCGCCGGTCTCCAGGTTCAGCAGCCGGAGCACGACGGTGGTGGTGCCCAAGTCCAAGGCCAGCCCGTGGATCGGCCCGGTCGAGCGGTCAATTTCCTCCCCGTCCAGAAGGATCCGGTCACCGTCGCGGGTCACGGCGGGATCCAAGTTCCATTTTTGCATTCCCGTCGGGAGTTCAAACGCGTGACGTTCGATTTTCATCTCCCCGCGCCGCATCGTGTGGCAGCGGACCATGCCGGATTCGGCGATGATCTTGCAGGAGCAGGACAACCGGAAGTTGCCTTTCAGGTGCTTTTCCGCCTCGACCCGGTCGGAAAGATATTCCATTCCGGCAACGACTTCGATGACGCATTCCTTGCATCGGCCCTGTTTCCTGCAGGAAGTCGGAACATTCACGCCAAGGGATACCGCATAGTCGAACAACGAAGACCCCGGGGAGACACTGCTCCGTTGATGATTGAAATGCAGATCGACGCTCATGGGCCTGCCTTTGATTTTCTTATGCGGTCAAACAGGGTAAACGATGCCATTCACTTGACTCCAGTATTTAATTCGGGCCTTGAACATGATCATCGGCTATTTTAATCATAGCGGCTTACGCAGCCCGAAACCGCGCCTGACTCATGAAAAAAACGCTTCTGGAAACGCTGCTCGAACGCCGGCTGGTTTGCGACGGCGCGATGGGCACGCAGCTCATGCTCGCCGGCCTCGAGCAAGGCGGTTGCGGCGAACTCTGGAACCTGTCCCACCCGGACCGGGTGCTGGGCATTCAACAGCGCTACGCGGACGCGGGGGCGGATTGCCTCATCACCAACACCTTCGGCGGAAGCCGGATCATGTTGCGGCGGCACAACCACGCCGATGACCTGCGCGCCATCAACCAGGCGGGGGTCCGTCTCGCGCGCGAAGCGTTTGGCGGGCGCGCGGGTTATGTGCTGGGGGACCTCGGCCCTCTCGGCGCCATTCTGAAACCGTACGGCGACCTGTCGCAGGACGAGGCCCGGGCCGCCTACGAAGAACAGGCGCGGGCGCTGATCGAAGGCGGCGCGGATGCGATCATCATCGAGACCCAGACGTCGCTGGACGAAATCGGCATCGCCATTGATGCCGCCAAAGCCGCCGGGGCTCCGTGCATCATTGCTTCACTGGCCTATGATTTATCTGCGGACCAGACGTTCTATGTGACGATGATGGGGGTTTTGCCCGGGCAGGCCGCCGAGTTTGTCGAGGAACGGGGCGCGAACATCGTGGCCTTGAACTGCGGCACCGGCATGGACATGGCCGGTGCCGCGAAAGTTGCGACCATCTACCGGCAACACTGCAAGCTGCCGGTCATGGTGCAGCCCAATGCCGGACTACCGGTGCTGGAGAAAGGAAAGGCGGTTTACAAACAATCACCCACCGACATGGCCGGCGGGGTGGGGGCGATGCTCGCGGCCGGCGCGAACATTGTCGGTTCCTGTTGCGGCAGCACACCCGAACACACCCGGGCCATCCGCGAGGTCGTCGAAAAGTTCAATCAAAAATCATGAAACCATTTCCGCTGGCGATAATGGCTTTGGCCCTGATCGGGCTGACGGGTTGTACCGTCCTGTCCCCCAGTTCGTTCAACGTCCGTAAATTCAGCGCCACCGGCGACGGGCTGACCAAGGACACCGTTGCTTTCCAGAACGCGATCAATGCCTGTGCGGCGGTGAACGGCGGTGTGGTGGTGGTGCCGGCCGGCAATTACCTCATCGGCAGCATCGAATTGAAATCCTATACAACCTTGCGGTTGGAAAAAAACGCCCACCTTATGGGCAGCCCGGACCTGGACGATTATCCGGTGATGAAGATCCGGTGGGAAGGGCACTGGATTGACGGTCATCGCGGATTGATTTATGCCCGCGAAGCCACGCGCATCGGCGTTGTCGGTCCGGGGAAGATTTCCGGCAATCCCGCGCTGGGCGGGCGGGAAATACCCCGGCGACCGGTCCTCATCGAGCTGATCACCTGCCTGGCGGTTCGGCTGGAGGACTTTGCCACCGAACATAAGAGCATGTGGTCCATCCATCCAACTTATTGCAACGGTGTCACGGCCAAAAATCTTGTCATCCGCAGCACCGGCGGCAACGGAGACGGCATTGACGTGGATTCCTGCATGCATGTCCGCATCGAGAACTGCGACATCGCCACCGGCGACGACTGCATCGCCATCAAATCAGGCCGGGGCATGGAAGGTTATCGTCTGGCGCGGCCGAGCGAGGACGTGTTGATTTCCCATTGCACGCTCGCGGACAGCACATTCGCGTGCATCGGCATCGGGAGCGAGACTTCGGGCGGGATCCGCGGCGTGCGCATTCAGAATTGCAAATTCACCCAGGCCAAAACCTGCGCCGTTTACATCAAGAGCAACACCGGCCGCGGCGCATTCATCGAGGACATCACGGCGCGCGATCTGGAGGTGGCCACCGCGCCCGGCGGTTTCCTCTGCGTCAATCTTGTTGGCAGTGGCATCAAGGACGCCGAACCCGTGGCAGGCGACGAGGGAATTCCCCGGGCCGGAAACTTCAGTTTCGAGAATGTGAAGGTGGATTGCGGGACGCTGGTGGACGCCGCCCGGATTTCGCCGGTAAAACCCGTCAACGGATTTTCCCTCATGAACATCAGCGGCACGTGCCAGCACGCCATAACGCTGGCCAACCTGACCAACGTTGTGCTCCGGGATATTCACGTGACCGGCTATGCCGGTCAGTTCCTTTCGCAGACGAACGTTCAGGGCACCGGACTCTGACCGAATTTAATATATGCCATTTACGATTTACGTTCCCTTCACCAACCTCCACTCACCGCGTAAATCGTATATCGTAAATCGAAAATGATGGGCTGCCTCACGTCGGCGCCGACAGGCTGCGGCTCAACTGTTCAGCACCATCACGGCCCATTCGTTGTTCGTGGACGACAGCACCACCAGACATTTGTCCACATTCACCGCCGTGGCGTAAAGGTAGAGCAGGTCAATGTTTTCCCGGGCCAGTTTCTCGGTGATGATCTGCAGCAGACCCGGCCGGTGCTCTCCTTCCACCAGTATGATTCTTGTTTCCTGCGCTTCCAGCCGTTGCTCGCGCAATGCGTCCATCATCCGCGGGTGATCGCCGCTCACCAGTTGGATGACGGCATCATTGCCATCCACTGTGGCAATCACCGCATCGATGCTGATGGCCTGGTCGGCGAGGCTCTTGGTGACCCTGGCCAGCGCGCCGGGCCGGTTGCTCACCCGGACGATTGCTTCCTTCGCCATTTTTGCCTTTATCATCATACGGCCTCCTTCCAACTGGCCGCGCGCCGCGCCACCGGCACGTGGCGTTTTCTGGGTTCGCTTTTACCTTACCACATCCGCATCAGTTCTGCTCATTTAAATTGCTGAAAACAATCGGCCTGGTTGGTGCGGGTGCTCCATGGCGCAAAGGGATTCCTCCGTTGTTGGAATGACGGTTGGAATGCGAAACGGCAAACTGACTTCCAAGCTGGACTGGCATAAACAACAACGCCATCCATGGTTTGCCGGGAAACCGGACGAGGAAGTCGTCCGCCTTCGCACGCTGCGGCGCGACAAGCCCGGCTGCACCTGGAAAAAACGGGGTGAGACTATGTTGTCGTTACAGTTCCCGCAACCCCACCGCGATGGACAGGCGGGCGGCGCGGATGGCGGGGAACAGACCCCCCACCAACCCGATCAACGCCGACCACACGATGCCGCGCACCAGCAGCTCCGGCGTGACCTTGAAGGCGAACGTGACCTGGCTGAAGCTTTGGAAGTTCATCGTCGAGGTGTGAAAATTGTTGAAGGCCAAATAAGCCAGCGCGCCGCCGATGACGCCGCCCACCAGCGCCAGCAGCAGCGATTCCAGCAGCAGCGACACCACCACCGCGCTGCCGCCGAAGCCGAGCGCCCGCAGCGTGGCAATCTCCCGCGCCCGCGCCGCCACGGCGCTGTACATCGTGTTGAGCGCGCCGAACACCGCGCCGATGGCCATCAAAAACGCGATGAGAAAACCGAGCGTCGTGATCAGCCGCGTCAGGGTCTCCGATTGTTCGGCGTAATAGTCGGTTTGCCGGATCACCTTCACGCTGAGCTGCGGGTTCGAGGTCAGCGAATCCTTGAATGCCTCGAAGGCGCCCGGCGAATTGAGCCGGACGGAGACGGACTGGAACGAGTCGCCGCGGTTGTACGCGGCCTGCAGCACCTTCGCATCGGTCCAGATTTCCGATTCCGCCGCGCCGCCATTCGCCGAGAAAATTCCGACCACCGGCCATTCGTAGCGGCCCACTTTCATTTTCGAGCCCACGTCCAGCCCGGCGAATTCCTGGGCCGCGCCGAGGCCGACGATGACTTCGTCCCTGCCCCAGTCGAACATCCGGCCCTGGATGATTTTCAAATGGTCGCGCACCTGCAACGCGGCGGGTTCCACGCCGCGCAACGGGACATTGGCGTCCGTGCCGGTCGTGCGCTTGGGCAGGTCGATGATGACGAACAATTCCGCGGACGCGAGCGGGCCCCGGGCATTGCGCGCCACGCCCGGCGCGTCGGCAATCACGCGCGTTTCGCTGCGCCCAAAACCGCTGACCATTTCGGTATCCGCGCCGCTGCGCAGAACAATCGCGCCGTCGGGCGAACCGGAAACGGTCATCGCCTGCCGGAATCCGGCCGCGATGGAGAGCACGCCCACGAGCACCGCCACCACGCCGGCGATGCCGATGACCGTGGCGGCGACCGCGCCGCGCCGTTGCGGGATGCTCAACAGCCCGAATTTCGTGATCGAGCCGATTTGGGACAACCAGTTGATGGGGCCGGCCATATTCAAAATTGTTTCGGGGAACGCGCGCGCCTCGCGTGCGGCGGTCGGCGCCCCCGCCGACAGCAAGTGAACGATGGAAGGGAGGCTGGCAAGTCAGTTCCTTCGTGGCGAGGCGCCACGAAGAGCATGCGGGGCGCGTGCGCTCCCCAAAGCATCGTCAAAGCTTCAATCATTTTTACATCCTCCTTAACGCATCCGCGACGCGCAGGCGCATGGCCTGCAGCGCGGGAAAAATTCCCGTGACCAGCCCCAGCGCAACGCTGAGGCCCAGGCCGGTGAACAAGGCGCGGGTCGGGAGGAAAAACATCGGCAGCAGGCCGGCCAGTTTTTCAGCCACGACAGGTGTGACCGCGCGCGCCAGTGCCAAACCGACGGCGCCGCCGATGACGGTGAGCAGGCACGACTCGGCGAGCACCAGCGCCATGACCTGGCCGTTGGTGAAACCAATGGCCTTGAGGACGCCCAGTTCGCCGGTCCGCTCGCGCACCGCCTGCGCCATGGTGTTGCCGGTCACCAGCAGGATGGTGAAAAACACCGCGCCCAGAATCGCCGCCACGATGAAGACGATGTTGCCGATCTGGCTGGCCCAGCCCTGAATGAACGCCCCCTCCGGCTCGGTTTTGGTTTCCGTCGGCGAATTTTCAAACTCCTCGTCCACACGCCTGGCCACTTCCGCCGCCTGCGACGGGTCTTTGATGCGGATGGTGTACCAGCCGACCTGTCCCTTGGCCCAATTCTGGCCGCCGGCTTCCCGGACTTCATCAAAATAATCATAACGGAAAAACAGCGGCGTGGTGTCGATGCCTTTGTCCTTCCCGTCGTAAATGCCCACAATGTCAAATTCCCACGTGCGGTTTCCATCCGGCTGCGTCCAGATGGTGGATTGAATGGGAACCCGGTCGCCGATTTTCCAGTGGAACCGATCCGCCGTCCGCCGGCCGACAATCGCGCCCGTCCGTGTGGCCAGCCAGGCTTTCATCTGTTCCGGCGGCAGAATGATTTCCGGGTGCAGCTTGAGAAACTTCTCCGGCTCGACCGGATTTTGCATGAAGAAATTTTTCGGGTCCTGGTAAATGCCGCCAAACCAGGTCTGGTGCGTCGAAAAGTCCACGCCGGGAATCCGGTCAATCCGCGCCTCGTAGCTCACCGGGAGGAGGTTGATGATGGAAACTTTTTGACGGACAATCAAGCGGTCGGCGCCCGCGAGCTGCACGCCGCCCACCAGCGCCTGCTGGATGGCCGACAAAAATCCGAACAGGACGAAGGCGATCAGGATGGACAGCAGCGTCAGCGAAGTCCGCAGCTTTTTGCGCTTCAAATTGCTCCAGATGAGGTGGAAGAATTTCATACTGGGCCTCTCCTCCTCGTCGTCGTCCTCGTAATCGTAATCGAAAGTGTTCCAATCGAGGACGAAGGACGAGAACGAGAACGAGGACGATAAAAGGGGTTCATTTGACCGGTTCGTTGCTGAGCTGGCCTTTGTTCAGATACACCGTCCGCGACGCGCGCGCCGAGGCGTGCGGATCGTGCGTGACCATGATGATGGTCTTGCCGTGCTCGCGGTTCAGCGCCTGGAGCAAATCGAGGATTTCATCGCCCGACTTGCGGTCGAGGTCGCCCGTCGGCTCGTCGCACAGCAGCAGCGTCGGGTCGGTGACAATGCCGCGGGCGATGCCCACGCGCTGCTGTTCGCCGCCGGAGAGCGTGCGCGGATAATGTTTCGCGCGGTGCGACAACCCCACCACCGCCAGCGCGGCGTCCACGTGCTTTTTCCGTTCCGCTTTGGAAAGGTGCGTCAGCAACAGCGGCAGTTCCACGTTCCGTTCCGCCGTCAGCATCGGCATCAGGTTGTAAAGCTGGAAGACGAACCCGATGTGCCGCGCGCGCCAGGCCGCCAGCCGGTGGTCCGACAACTGGTCTAGCCGTTCCCCGGCGACGGTCACCAGGCCGCGGGTCGGCCGGTCGAGGCCGCCAATCAGATTCAGCAGGGTGCTCTTGCCCGAGCCCGACGGCCCCATCAGCGCCAGGAATTCGCCGGCCGGCACCTTTAGATGCAGGTCCGCCAGCACGTGGATGTCTTCCGAGCCGCGGTGAAAGATTTTCTCCACTCCCTCGACGCGCACCACCGCGCCGTTGTTTGATTGGCTTTCGCTCATAATTTTTTCTCCCGGACGGGCATGCCATCGGCAAGACCGGCGGGCGAATCCACGATCACGCTTTCGCCCGCGGACACGCCCGCGCCCAGTTCGGAATCGTCGTTTTGGGTGTCAATCACCGTGACCGCGCGCCGTTCGGCCCGGCCATGCTGGACGACAAACACCACATCCCGGCCGTCCCGGCTTTGCACCGCGCCTTTGGGAACCAATACGGTGCGACTTGCGTTGGCCGGACCGCCGGCGGTTTCCCGGAACGCCACTTTCACCGCCATTTCCGGCAGGATGCGCGGATCCAATTTGTCGAAACCGACGCGCACTTTGACCGTGGATTTCTGCCGGTCGGCGGTCGGGATGATGGCGATGACGTGACACGGAATTTTCCAGTCGGGATAGGCGTCCAGCGTGGCTTCGACCGGCTGGCCGGCTTCAACGCGGTTGATGTAACTTTCGTTGACGTCGATTTCAATTTCCAGCGAGTCCATGTCCACGATGGTCCCGATGCCCGTGCGGGTAAAACCGCCGCCGGCCGACACCGGGGAGATCATCTCACCCGGCTGGGCGTCCTTGGTGGTGACCACGCCGGGAAACGGCGCGCGAATGATCATGTCGTCCATCTGTTGCTGCCACAGGGCCACGTTGCGATCCGCGACGGTGACGTCCACTTCCTGCTGGGCGAGGTGCGCCTGCAAGGATTTGGCATTTGACTCGGCCAGATCCAGGTCGGATTGGGAGGCGATGTGTTGTTTGGCCAGCTCGATGGTGCGCTGATATTCGTGGTCCGCCTGTTTGAGCTGGGCGCGGGTTTCTTCCAGCGCCGCTTTGGCTGATTCCAACTGGGCTTCGGCCACGTCCAGGCTGGTTTTGACGTTCGTGTCGTCCAGCCGCGCCACCACCTGTCCCTCTTTCACTTTCATGCCTTCCTCGATGAGCACTTCGACGACCTTGCCGGTGACCTTGGAGGAAACCGTTGCCGCCCGGCGCGCCGTGACGTAACCGGACGCGTTCAACACTGTGTGGTCGGCTCCGGCGGCGCCAAGCTCCCGCGCCACGGCCGTATGGACCTCAATGGCTTTGGGCCGCGTCAGCCACCAAATCACCCCGGCGGCCACGGCCAGGCAAACCAGGCCAACGGCGACCGGCCGGATTGGTAAATTCGGCGCGGGTTTGTCGCTGCGCTTGATGCGCAAGTCATCCAGCGTGGGTTTATGCGGATCCATAAATCTGCCGCTGACAGGAAACCGTTTTTTGTGGTCAGGGTCAATGACCTTGTGCCGGTTGAGGCGTTATCAGGATTGAAAACCGATTTCCGGACGCAAATGGGATTTGCGACACATTCCCCGGGCAACTATTCTTCAGAGCATGATTTCAAAACGGATTTCCGCCATCCATTCCTGTCGCTGGGTCGTGTCGTTGATTGCGCTGGCCCTGCTGGCCGGGACGACCCATGCGCAAACCAACCGGACCTGTTCCCTCAGCACCCTGGATCTCAGCCAGATGGAACAGGGCTGGGGCGAGCCGCACGCAAACCAGTCGGTCGAGGGACACACGCTCTCCATCGGCGGACAGACGTTCACCAACGGGCTGGGCACCCATGCGAACAGCCAGTTCATTCTCGAGGTGGGCGGCCGGGCCGTCAGTTTTTCCGCGATGGTGGGAATTGATGATGAGGTTGGCAACGGCAAGGGCAGCGTGGTGTTCAAGGTGCTGGGAGACACCAACCAGGTCCTCTGGGAGAGCAAGGAATTGCAAGGCGGCGACGCGCCGGTGGCGGTGAACGTGGACCTCGCCGGGGTGAAGCAGTTGACGTTGGCCGTGGATGGCGGTGACAGCATTGATTGCGACCATGCCGATTGGGCGGATGCCCAACTGGTCATGACCCGGGGCCGTCCATCCGTAGGTTCCGCCATCAAGGAGGACGCGATCATTCTCACCCCTAAATCCTCGCCCAAGCCGCGCATCAACAGCGCCAGGGTCTTTGGCGTGCGGCCCGGCGCACCGTTTCTCTTTACCATCGCCGCCACGGGCGACCGCCCGATGACCTTCACGGCGAAGGGGTTGCCGAAAGGGTTGAAACTCGACAAGCAGACCGGTCAGATCACCGGCAACTTGAAGGAGAAAGGCGAGCACGTGGTGACCTTGCGCGCAAAGAACAAGCTCGGCACGGCGGAGCAGCAATTCAAAATCATTTGCGGTGCGCAGATCGGGCTGGTCCCGGCACTCGGCTGGAACAGTTGGAATTGTTTTGCCTCCGCCGTCACCGAGGAAAAGGTGAAGTCCGCCGCCGACGCCATGGTCCGCAGCGGCCTCATCAACCACGGCTGGACCTACATCAACATAGATGATTACTGGGAGGTGCATCGCAATTCCAGTGACCCAACGCTGCAAGGTCCGCAACGCGACGCCGCCGGGCACATCCTGCCGAATCCGCGCTTCCCCGACATGAAGGGACTGACCGACTACATTCACGCCCAGGGGCTGAAGGCCGGACTTTACTCCTCGCCCGGCCCGTGGACGTGCGGCGGTTGCGTGGCCAGCTGGCAGCATGAGGACCTCGACGCGCAATCCTACGGCCAGTGGGGTTTTGATTATCTCAAGTACGACTGGTGCAGCTATGGCGACGTCGTTCACGGAGACAGCTCGCTTGCCACGCTGCAGAAGCCCTATCGCGTCATGCGCGCCGCGCTCGACAAGGTGAACCGCGACATCCTGTTCAGCTTCTGCCAATACGGCATGGGCAGCGTCTGGAAATGGGGCGCGGAAGTCGGCGGCAATTCCTGGCGTACGACGGGCGATATCGTGGACACGTGGGGGAGCATGTCGCGCATCGGTTTTGGCCAGGTCGGTCATGAAAAGTACGCCGGCCCGGGCCATTTCAACGACCCGGACATGCTGGTGGTGGGCAAAGTCGGCTGGGGACCCAGCCTGCATCCCACGCGCCTCACGCCGAACGAGCAGTACACGCACATCAGCCTTTGGTGCCTGCTCGCCGCGCCGCTGCTGATTGGCTGCGACATGACGCAACTGGACGACTTCACGCTGAACCTGTTGAGCAATGATGAAGTGCTGGAAGTCAACCAGGACCCGCTGGGCCGCCAGGCGGGGCGCGTTGCTCAAAACGGCCCGCTGGAAGTCTGGGCCAAGGACATGGAGGACGGCTCGAAGGCGGTCGGCCTTTTCAACCGCGGTTACGGCGAGGCCCCGGTCACCGTCAACTGGTCCGACCTCGGTTTGGCCGGCAAGCAGAAAGTGCGCGACCTCTGGTGCCAGAAGGACCTCGGCGGGTTCACCGGCTCCTTTACGGCTTCCGTTCCGCGCCACGGCGTGGTGCTGGTCAGGATCTGGCCGGTGAAATAGCCAATTCGGGATTGGTTGCGTTGGATGCAGCCGATCATATCAATGCGGCCTCAAGCGGGATTTGTCTGCGTTGCGTACTTGAATAGTTTGCCGCCATTGGGGTAGCTTTAAACATGTTTCGCGTCGGCATTGACCTCGGCGGCACCAAGATTGAAGGCATTGTGCTGGACGCGGCCGGCCGTGAATTTTTCCGCAAGCGCGTGGATACGCAGCAGGAAAAGGGTTTTGATCACATTCTCAGCCGCATCAAAGGACTGCATGACGAACTGGCGGCACACATTCAAAATCAGCCGCACACGTTCGGGATTGGCACGCCCGGGGCGATTTCGCCGCGCACCGGTTTGCTGAAAAATTCCAATACCGTTTGCATGAACGGCCGGCCGGTGAGGGCGGATCTCGAGCGGATGCTCGGCCGGAAGATCGAAATCCAGAACGACGCGAATTGTTTCGCCATGGCCGAGGCGTTGCTCGGCGCGGGCCGGGGGAAAAAGCTGGTTTTCGGTATCATCATGGGCACCGGCTGCGGCGGCGGCATCGTTTACAAAGGCGAGGTCATCACCGGCCCGCAGGCCATTGCCGGCGAATGGGGCCACATGTCCATCCACTCGGACGGCCCATTGTGCTTTTGCGGCCAGCGCGGCTGCGTGGAGACGTACATCAGCGGCGGCGGATTGGAAGCACGCTACGCCGAACAGTACGGAGTGAAACGCCCGTTCAAGGAAATCGTGCGGGATTACCACGCCGGCGACGCGAAGACGGTGGATTTCATGAAAACTTTTTTCCGCCACTTCGGGCGGTCACTGGCCAATCTCATCGACGTGCTGGACCCGGATGTAGTCGTGCTCGGCGGCGGCGTCTCCAACTTCGACGCCCTTTACACCGAAGGCGTGGCCGAAGTGGCGAAACAGGTCTTCAGTGATTCGCTGGAAACGCCCATCGTGAAACATCAACTTGGCGATTCCGCCGGCGTCATCGGCGCGGCATTGATCGGGGTTTGAGCCGGGAATTATTAACCACGAAACACGCAAAATACACGAAAAGGTTTTGAAGCGAATTGCGCGAATTTTCGCGAATCTAATTTTATTTCGTGTGAATTTGTGAAATTCACGTCAACCCGGATCAAAAAACCGCCGCAGGCTCCCCGACAGTTCGGAATTCCGCCTCCGGTTTCCCAGCTCTGAAGCCTGTGTCCATTTCGATGGTGTGGATGGATGCCAGACTAATTCGCAGTGTAATCGTCCAAATGCACGCCAAATCGGTTGCCGGGCGGGCTCGCCCTAATCTCGCGATACTGATTTCCCTGCCATACGATTAAAGTCATCCCGTTCGTCGCGCCGGTGTCGCGAGCATAGTTATATTGGTCGGAATTATGCGTGCGAGTGCCATTTACGGCTACAACGACATCTCCGGTTTTCATTCCGGCTTTGGTCACGAGGTCATTTTCTTCCCGGAATACCAGGCCATCCGCCGGCGCTGACTGAAAATCTTTCAAGCTGACTTTCTCGATGCCTTTCGGGAACAGTTTTACCAACCGGCTCTTTAGAGCCGCATCAAATCGGGTGTCGCCGATTTTTGCCTTGTACCGGACGCAGAAACCAATCAGCGAACTGGAATCCTCGTAACGCTCCTCATCTTTTGCATACCATTCGAAGGCCTCGGCATATTTGCCCATGGCTTCGAAGAACTCCGCCTTGGCCTCCAGCCCGGCCGCAGAGTAAACTTCTCCGGCTGCATCGGCGACGCTTTGGGCTTTCTGCATCTCTCCTTGTTTCAAATAATACTTGATCAGCCAGCTCGCATGGTACGATGCGTTCACGCTGTCCGAACACAGTTCATTCCCTTTTTCGTAATACTTGGCGGTCTTGTCGTCCATCTGGCGTGCCTGGAAATATTCGCCCAGGTTGTAGTAGCGCGCCGGATCCAGCTCGGCGGCCCGGGACATTAATTCTTCATAACGATCCGGCTGATCCTGAATCGTGTCGGCGACCGCAGTCATGGCATAGGTCGCGTAGGGCAAAACCAGCTTGTATACCTCCTGGCACTGTTCGTAGGTAGGGTGCTGTTTGTACTCGATGCGGATGAGGTTATATGAGATATCGCGGTCATAGGGGGCAAGCGCATGCATGGTGTTGATGCGCGCGCTGGCGTCCGGCCGTTCAACCAGACTGCGATGGTCAAATCGGGGGAGCGGGTTGTAGGCGGTTCCCGGAGGTGGGTTATGCTTATGCCACTCGGTCAGGTGTGGATTGGGGTTTGGCGTGTAAAGTTCATTGGCGGGACCTCTATAACATAGATTGTTCCAACATTCCGCCGGCGTCAGTTGCGGCATTGTCACAGTGACTTGGAAACCGTCGTCCACCGCGCTGTGATAGGACGCGCTGTCCGTGCAATTAAATCGCCGTACGAACGGATACAGGCGCAAGGACCCAAACGTCGCGTCGCACTTGGTGGAAAATTGCTTTGCCTCGTCAGGCACGCCCCATTTCCGTTCCAGGAAGTTGAAATCATGCTGGATGGCATGACACATCTGTCGCTGGAAGAAATTGGCCCACTGTCCCCAGCCAATTACCCGCACCTTGCCAGCGGCATCAAAGCACCGATCGGGCATCTCGTTCAACGCTTTTACCAGTTCCCCCTTTTTCAACATTTGCTCGCGAGACAGTTTATAAATGGTTCCAATTTCCCCCAGTTCCAGTGGCAAGGAAATCTCCAGCAATTGGTGGCCGTTCTCGATGGAGTAATATTCCTCGTTGGCGATGCGGGGAAAATCGACCGTCAACTTCTCCTCTTTTGCAAGCTTCTCCCAAGCAATGTCGACATCCACCGATCTGGCAAGCGCCCGGAACCAAGCAATGCGTTCAATGGCGGTAAGATTTGTTGATTCGGTCAGCGGCCGATAATCGCTCGTGTTGTCTGCCTGCAAAGTTCTCACCCATTTCGCCACCGTTTCATCGTTCGTTTCGATGCCGCCCAATTTTTCGAGCGCGGCAACCTGATCGTTCATCAGGGTGAACAACATAGCCTCCGCGACCCGGCCATTCATACTCGGCGACCGGCCTCCGGTCAGAAGCTGCGCCATGGCCAGATGGGCGGTCATCCGGCAAAGTGGTGAACGGATTTCATAAAAGTCGCCGGAGTGTTCACGCAACGTGAAGGCACCCACCAGCACCGCCGCTTCCTCATGCAGAAAAGGATCACTGAAATTATCGGACAAGGTTTCGGACAGGTCCCGGTTCTTTTTCTCGAGGGTGCCGGCTTTCCCGTCGGTCAATGCCATCAACAGCGCGGTGTCTTCGGCATTGTTCGGCTGGGGTGTGTCCAAAGCGACTTCCCGGGCCAACGCCGCCGTTACGCCCCGATAGACCTCGGGAGACCAGATGGGCCCGTCAATTTTAAGTTCGCTGTGCAAATCGGGACGGCCGGACTCCAGGCTGATCTCGAGCTCGTAAACCGGTGTGTCCAGCGGCGAGCCCGGCTTTTCCGCGGCATGAACCGAAAAATGTTTTGGGTCCGGCAATTGACGGTACTTGGCATAGAACACTTGCTCCGCCAGATCCGACACAATCGTCTCCACAATGAACTCTGATTCCTCCTGAAATGGCGTCTGGAAATAAGGAGCCGATGCTCCGGCTTTTGTCCTGGCGTGATTGGCCGTGGAACCATTGTCTGACGGCTTGCATCCGGTCAACAGCACAACGGCAATCACTGTGCATAAGTTTCTCCAGGAATAATGCTTTGACATAATTGCCGATACTAACGACCGACCGAGCCTTGAAAAGGCTAAACCGCCGGCTCCATTGACGTGGCCTTGATCGGTATCTGAAGTGTAGGACAGCCGTCTGCTGTATGACATCGGCTTGACGGAGCGATTGAGTTGGAAGCCGGCCGAAAACCATTCGCCTTTTTCAATGTTCGTCCAAAGTTTTTCAATTCACCCTGGGTCCTGAATCTGTAATGATTGCCTCGCATGAACCAATCTCCATCAGGTTCCAACACGGCGTGGGGCCGACGCCTTGGACGCCTCTTGTTGTTTTGTCTCGGGCTTTATCTGTTGGTTTGCACCGGTTGTGCCGCTTTCCAACGCCGGCTGATTTACCATCCTCCGATCTATTCTTCCGAACAAGTGGACCAATTGGCTCAGTCGGCGCGGCTTGAACGTTGGAAGAACCCCTCCGGTTGGGACATCGGGATGAAACGGCTGTCACCCAAACAACCGGCGGAGGGCCGGGTGTTGATTGTGTATGGCAATGGCAGTTGTGCGACCGCCTGTGCCCATTACGCCGATGTCATCCAGAATTTCGCCGCGTTCGACGTTTATATTGTGGAATACCCCGGCTATGCGGACCGTTCAGGTTCGCCGAGCCAGAAGAATTTATTTCGTGCCGCTGACGAGGCGTTTCGGTTGCTGGGCACCAACGAGCCGGTTTATCTGGTGGGCGAGTCGCTCGGCACCGGCGTCGCGGCGTATCTGGCCGGCACTCATCCCGACCAGGTTGCCGGACTTGTTTTGCTCGGCGCATACAACCGGCTGACCGATGTTGCGCATTACCACATGCCATGGTTGCCGGTACATTTGATGCTCGTGGACCGTTTTCCCTCGGAAGATTATCTGCGCCATTATCACGGCCCGGTCGCCGTGCTGGTGGCGGGCCAGGATCGGGTGGTGCCGGAGAAATTTGGCCGCCGTCTCTATGACGGTTACGCCGGGCCGAAGCGGCTCTGGGAATTTCCCCAAGGCGACCATGGAACGGTCATGTCCCAACCGCCGGAGGTCTGGAAACAAATCATCGCGTTTCTCCAGGCCAATCCCCGTTTGTAGCGTGGTTCGATTCGAATCTTGACGTCTCCACGCCGCTCACTAGGTTCCTGTGCTCGTGGCTGAGATTAAATATCGAATTTTTCCGACCCGCACCGTTTCCCATCCGCGTGTTGCCATGACAAATCAAACATCCCTTTTCCGCCCGCGTTTTGTTTTGCTGTTCCCGGTGCTGGCCGGCTTCGCCATTTGGCTGGTCCTCGCGATGCCCCTGCATGCCCAACCGGCGCCGGAGCGCCCGTCATGGCCTCTCCAAAACCGGCCCGGGCCGGACGGCGATCCAAAGCAGGATCCGGCCACATTCCCCAGGTCAGCGGTGCCGGCGCAGCCGCCGCAAAAGCGGCTGGTGCCGCCCCAGCCGGCGCTGACGGAGGTGGGCGACGGGAATTGGAGATTGTCGGGCGGCTGGAAGCTGCGCGCGGCCATCGAGGTTCCGGACACCGCACGCGAACTGGCCACCCCGGGTTATGACAGTGGCAGTTGGCTGGAGGCGACGGTGCCCGGGACGGTGCTGACGACGCTGGTGGACCAGGGAGTTTATCCCGAGCCCACTTACGGCCTCAACAATATGGCGATCCCCGAGTCATTGAACCGCCTGGACTATTGGTACCGCAATGAGTTTTCGGTGCCGGCCGATTTCACCGGCCGGACGTTCACCCTCACATTTAACGGCATCAATTATACGGCCGACGTCTGGTTCAATGGCGCCCGCCTGGGGGAAATCCGAGGCGCCTTCATGCGCGGCGTGTTCGATGTTTCCGCCCTGGTCCGCCCCAGCCAGCCCAACGCCCTGGTCGTTCGCGTCTCGCCCGTTCCCCATCCGGGCATTCCCCACGAGGAATCGCTTAAGGCCGGCGCCGGCCCGAACGGCGGTTCCATGTGCTTTGACGGCCCCACCTTCTTTTGCACGGAAGGGTGGGATTGGATCCCGGGCATACGCGACCGTTGCACCGGCATCTGGCAGGATGTCGTGCTGCACGTCAGCGGCCCGGTCACCTTCGGCGATGTCCAGGTTAAAACCGATCTTCCGCTTTCGGACAACTCGACGGCGGACATCTCCGTGTCCGCCCTGGTCGAGAACCACTGCGCGGCGCAGGAGACGGTCATCGTGTGCGGCGCATTCGAGGGCGTTACCTTCGAAAAGACCGTCACCCTGGCGCCCGGCGAAAACGGGCAGGCGAAGTTCAATTCCGGCGAATTCAAGGAATTGACCGTTCAGAACCCGCGCTTGTGGTGGCCGAACGGCTACGGCCAGCCTGAGCTTTACCATCTGCGAATGACCGTGCTCGACACCAACCGCCAGGAACTGGATTCCCGCAGCCTGCGCTTCGGCATTCGTCAAGTCACGTACGAGTTATCCGCGCTCGACGACCGGGGCGAACTCAAGCGTTACGAGTTTTCACCCTCCGCGGCCTCGACGACGGAGGTGATCGACCTTCGTCACAGCGCGATCCGTCAGACACCAGCGGCATGGGTGCCCACGCTGGCGCCGGGCGCGGAGCAATCGCCCGGACTGGAACCATGCCGCGACGAAGGCACCGCGCCGTTCCTGGTGATCAAAGTCAATGGCCAGCGCGTGGTGTGCAAGGGTGGCAATTGGGGGCTGGACGAAGCCCTGAAACGCTCCAGCCGCGAGCGCCTTGAACCCTTCATCCGCATGGAGCGCGACGCCCATCTCACCATGATCCGCAACTGGTGCGGCCAAAGCACCGAGGAAGTCTTCTACGATCTGTGCGACGAATACGGCCTCATGGTCTGGAACGATTTCTGGCTCTCCACCCAAAACTGGAACCAGCAGCCCGGAGACCTCGACCTCTGGCTCGCCAACGCCGAGGACGTTGTCAAACGCTTCCGCAACCATCCCTCCATCGTCCTGTGGTGCGGACGCAACGAGGGCGTCCCGCCCCCGGCCCTGAACGAGGGTCTCGAGGCCATCATCCGCCTTGATGATGGCAGCCGGTATTACCAGCCGTCTTCCATCAAATTGAACCTGCTCGACAGCGGTCCCTGGACCTATGGTGATCCCGTGAATTTTTTCACCCGGTACGGCAAAGGCTTCACCACGGAACTGGGCCTGCCCAGTGCGCCCACCGCTGATGCCATCCGGGCCATGATGCCGTCCGCCGACCGGTGGCCCATCAGCGACACGTGGGCCTACCACGACTGGCATCAGGCCGATCACGGCGAGGTGGGGGCCTTCATGGAAGCACTGGCCCGGCAATACGGTGAAGCCACCGGCTTGGATGACTTCTGTCGCAAGGCCCAAATGCTGAATTATGTCGGCCACCGCGCGATGTTCGAGGGTCTCAACGCCCATCTCTGGAAACCCGCCTCCGGGCGCCTCATCTGGATGAGCCACCCGACCTGGCCCAGCACGGAGTGGCAGTTGTACAGCTCCGATTACGATCCCAACGGCGCTTATTTCGGCGCCGCGAAAGCCTGCGAGCCCGTGCATGTCCAACTCAACCTCGACAACCGCAAGGTGGTGGTCGCCAATACCACTCTGGCCGACATCAACGGCGCAAATGTCCGGGCGACGCTCTACAACCTCCAAGGTCAATTGGTCGGGAGCCGCGCAGTCCAGTTGGACGCCCTGGCGAACAGCACCACCGAGGCATTCACCCTGGACGAATCACCGGCCGCGACACTGCCGCTCTATTTCATCAAATTGACACTTCTTTCCCGCGACGGCCGGCTGCTGTCGGACAACTTCTATTGGCAGGCGGCGCGCGAGGAGGATCACCGGCTGCTGAACAACCTGCCCGCGGTGCAGCTCGCCGGCCAGGCTCGTCTCGCGAACCGTGGCGGTCCGGCACCGTCGATCGAACTGCGGGTTCAAAATCCGGCGAAATCGGTCGCGCTCATGATCAAGCCCACCTTGCGCGACAACGCAGGCCGCCGGATCCTGCCTGCCTTCGCCAGCGACGGCTATTTCTCGTTGCTGCCCGGCGAAGAACGGAGCGTCCGCTTCGAGCCGCCCGCCGGGGCGGCGGGCCAGCCGCTGCAAGTGACTCTGGACGGCTGGAACACAGCCGGCCGCATCCCGGTGACGGCGGAGTAAACTTTAAAGCAACAGCCGGCCACGGCCAAACCAAGTCCCGGGGAAACCTAATCGTTTGGAGTTCCATCCCGCAAAAGGGGGCGGGCGGAACCAACCCTGCACTCGGCCGCGTAAACGCGGAACTGGAAAATTCTCTTTCCCTTCACTGCCGATTTTTCCCATTTTATGAACATGAAAATCCGGCGCGGGTTGCTCTCGTTGCTCAGCTTGTTAAACCTGTTGGTTGCGGCGGCGGCCCCGGCTGCTCCCGTTCCGATCCAGCTCGACGTGGATGCCACGGACGCCCCGCGCAGCATTCTGCATGCGCGGCTGCACATCCCGGCCGCACCCGGCCCGCTCACGTTGTTTTATCCCAAATGGATTCCGGGCGAGCACATGCCGAGCGGACCCATCAACGATCTGGCCGGCCTGAAAATCAACGCCAATGGCAAACCGCTCGACTGGCGGCGCGACCCGGACAATATGTACGCGTTCCACTTGGAGGTGCCGGCCGGGGCGGAAGCCGTGGAAGTGTCGCTCGATTTTCTGTTGCCCACCGGCGGGGGGTCATTTTCCACCGGCGTTTCCTCGACGGCCAAGCTGCTGGATTTGAACTGGAACGAGGTGCTGCTTTATCCGCAGACCCCGGAGCCGTTGAAGTTTCAATACGTGTCCAGCCTGAAGCTGCCCGAGGGCTGGAAATTCGGGACGGCCCTGCCGGTTGCCAGCACCTCCGGCGCGCACATCGAATTTTCATCCGTTCCGCTGGAAACCCTGGTGGATTCACCGGTCATCGCCGGGGAATATTTCCGGACGATTGAACTGACACCCGGCGAACAGCCCCTGCACTTCATCCATCTCGTGGCCGACAGCGCCGCCGCCCTGGAAATGACGCCGGAAGACATTCGCCATTTCATGCACCTGGTGAAGGAGGAGAATGCGTTGTTCGGTGCGCATCATTATCGCGATTACCATTTCCTGCTCACCTTGAGCGACCGCGTGTCGCATTTCGGCCTCGAACATCACGAATCCAGCGACGATCGCGTGGGAGAGAATTATCTGACGGATGCAAGCGCCCGGGAATCATTTCCTGATTTGTTGCCGCACGAGATGGTCCATTCGTGGAACGGCAAATACCGGCGTCCAGCCGGCATGGCCACGCCGGATTACGAGCAGACGGTGCAGGACGAACTGCTCTGGGATTACGAAGGTCTGACCGATTACTTGGGCCAGATTCTCGCCGCGCGCAGCGGTCTCCAGACCAACGAGGATTTTCGCGAAACGCTCGCCCTGACCGCGGCCACGTTGGACCACCGGGCCGGCCGCATGTGGCGGCCGTTGGCCGACACCACCGTTGCGGCCCAGTTGCTCTGCCTTGCCCCGTCCGCCGGCGTTTCCTGGCGGCGCGGCGTGGATTTTTATCCGGAAGGCGATTTGATCTGGCTGGAGGCGGACACCCTCATCCGCCGGCAAACGCAGGGCCAACGTTCCCTCGACGATTTCTGCAAAAAGTTTTGCGGCGGTGAAAGCGGTCCGCCCCGGGTTGTGCCTTACACCTATGACGACGTCGTGAAGGCGTTGAATGAAACCGCCCCGTACGACTGGCGCGGCTTTTTCCAGCAGCGCGTCTATGAAATCAACCCTCGCGCTCCGCTCGGCGGCATCGAAAACGCCGGCTGGCGCCTGGCCTACACGAATGCATTGCCGGCCCTGCTCAAGACGCGCGAAGGCCAGCGCAAGTACACCGACCTGAGCTTTTCCCTCGGCCTGAATCTCGGTTCGGACGGCACCATCAATGACGTCCTGCCCGGGACACCGGCGGCCCGGGCGGGTATCGGCCCGGCCATGAAACTGGTGGCGGTGAACGGCCGCGCTTGGACGGCCGATAATTTGCGCCAGGCGATAAAATCCGCCGCGACCAACAGCACACCCATCGAGTTGCTCATCGAAAACGGCGATTACTTCAAGAATTACCGGCTGGATTATCACGGCGGCGAGAAATATCCGTGTCTGGAGCGTGACACCAACCGGCCGGATTTGCTCGGCGACATCATCCGGCCGCTTACCCCCGAACCGTCCACAAATTCCGCCGCCAAAAACTGAGCGCGGCGCGGCCGTTTTTACCGGCGACTCATTTCGCCGCGGTGAATTTGTAAAGCTGCACGCCGTGGGCGGGAATGGTCACCGGGAACGAGGTTTTCATCGTATCCGCGATGTCGGGCAAATCCTGTTGCCGCCACAGGTCGCGCACGTGCTGGCGGCCGGTGAGACCCATATAAATCATCTTGTTGAAGGAAATCTTTTGTCCGGTGGAGTCGCGGTTGAAAAAGCCCACCGCCTTGGAGCCGTCCTCGAGTTGTTTCACGTAAACATCCACCGCGCCGCATGTCGCGGCGCGGACGGCGGGTTTGCCAAGCGCATCCTGGTCAATCGCGAGCACTTCGTCATTCGACAGCAGACCGAGCGTGAACGGATCAAGCTGGTCCAGATTGCAGCCGATGAGCAACGGCGCGGACAACAGGCACCAGAGGCTGATGTGCGTGTACTGCTCATCCGGCGTCAGGTGCGTGGGACGGAGGGATGGCCCCCAGCCGACGTCGCCGACGACGAGCATGTCCGGATCGTTCCAATGGCCCGGCCCGCCGTAGGGCGCCCAGCGGTCCTGGTTGAAACCGATCTCCGAAATCCCGTTCTGCCAGAATTCGTTGGTCATGACCCAGTGATCCCGGATGTCGCCGGTGGTGCGCCAGCAATTGGCCCAGCGCGCCCAATCCGCCGCATGCTCGAACGGCGCGGTGTTGGAAAGACTGAAAACAATGTCGCGTCCGGAATGCCGCAGGGCCTTGCTCATTTCCATCGTGTGCGGCACGTCGTTGGGGTCCCAGTCATACTTGAGGTAATCGAATCCCCAGGCCGCCAGTTGATTGGCATCAGGCGTGGTGAAGGAGTATTTGCCGTGATGATGCCCGGAATCGTTCGCCAGCTTTTTCGACCAGGCGCCGTCGGCGTTGTCGCTGGAACCGCCGGGATAACTGCCGTAGGAAGTGATCCAAGGGGTGGAATAAATGCCGGCCCGCAAACCCATTTTGTGGATTTCATCGCACAGCCCCTTCAGGTCGGGAAACTTTCCATTGCCCTGTAGCGCGTGGTCTTTGCCGGTGCGCTGGCCTTGCCAAGTGTCGTCCATGTTGACGTAAGTCCAGCCGTGGTTGATGAGGCCGGACGCCACCATGGCGCGCGCGGATTGCAGGACTTTTTGCTGGTCCACCGCCCCCGCCCAGCAATTCCAACTGTTCCAGCCCATCGGCGGTGTGAGCGCGATTTTGTCGCCCACCACAATGCGGAATTTTTTCCGGTTCTCGCCCTGCGCATTTTTGGCGTGCAACACGACCGCATATTCCCCCTTCGTTTTAACCCGGCCCGTGATTTGGCCGGTCGCGGGATCCACCGACAATCCTTTGGGGAGATTTTCAACGCTGAAAGTCATCGGCCGGTCGCCGGTGGCGGGGATGGTGTAAAGAAACGGCGAGCCGGGCCGCACGCCAAAAATATTTGGCCCGTTGATGCGCGGCGTGGCGGGCGCCGGCGGTGTGAGGATCAAGGCGGAGTTGGTTGGCGGGTTCGTGTCCTCGGCGCGCACAGCCAGGGTGGCCAGAAGCAACAGCAGGGAAATAAAGCGGGAATGCATGTCATCCATGATGAACCTTGGCGCGTACCGTGGTCAAGCATCACTGGTTGCGAGTCGGTTTTCAGCCGGGCGGGCGTTCCCGCGGGCCAGCTCGCCGGCCGGCTCGCCCCACCAACCTTGATCCAAACTGGCGGCAATTTTCGCAGTAAAAACCGTTTCGCTCCGGACGGTCTCTGGTAGATTATGACGCGCTTGTCGTCGCTGAAACCAATGCCGGTTGATTCCGCCAAAACCAGGACCGTTTCCCATGGGGAAGCGAAGGACGCCGTGCTGCTCGAACAACTGCGGGCGGCGGCGGAGCTGCTGGAGACGGTCGCGGGCAACCGGGCGCTCCTGGCCGGGTTGTCCTTGGAGGAGCGGATGCGCCTGCTCAAGGCAGCCGGCGAGGTTTATTGCCCGGACGTGCGGGTCCGGCGGCGGCTGGTGAAGGACAAATCGCGCCGGCGCAAGGCCGACCAGTTGCAGCGTGCCGAGATGGTGCTGGCGGAGACGGGCATCCGGAAGTTGCGGCGCAAAAAGGTGTTCGCCACGCCCAATGTTTTCCCCCCGGCCGGCTTCGAGCAGCAGGAAATCGCCGGGGACCCGGATTTCCGCGAAATCGTCGAGCCGCAAAATTGCTACATCTGCAAACAGGATTATTCCAGCATCCATCATTTTTACGATCAGCTTTGTCCGGCGTGCGCGGAACTGAACTTCCGCAAGCGCACCGAACTGGCGGACCTGCGCGGGCGCGTGGCCCTGCTCACCGGCGGGCGCGTCAAAATCGGTTACCAGGCCGGCATCAAACTGCTGCGCTCCGGGGCGCAACTGATCGTGACCACGCGCTTCCCGCGGGATGCGGCGGTGCGTTACGCGCAGGAACCGGACTTTGCCGAATGGGGACACCGGCTCGAAATCTTCGGACTCGATCTGCGGCACACGCCGAGCGTGGAGGCGTTCTGCCGGCATCTGCTGCACAGCCGCGACCGTCTGGATTTCATCATCAACAACGCCTGCCAGACCGTGCGGCGGCCGCCGGATTTCTACCGGCACATGATGGAGCAGGAAATCGCGGCGCTGCACGAAATGCCCGAAAATATCCGCCGCCTGCTCGGCGCCTATGAAGGCCTGCGCGGCTATCACATCCTGCCGGAAGGTGGTGGTGGGCGCCGAGGTAACAAGGCGAACGGTTCTCATAGCCCAAATCCGCCTCCTCACGTCGGCGCCTACAAGCCGGAATCGACGTTGGCTGGCCTGACGCACGCGGCGGCTTTGTCGCAGGTGCCGCTGTTGCCGGAGGAACTCGCCGCGCAAAAAAGTTTGTTTCCCGAGGGCCGGCTCGACCAGGATTTGCAGCAGGTGGATTTGCGCGAGCGGAATTCGTGGCGGCTCATGCTGGCGGAGGTCCCGGCCGTCGAACTGCTGGAAGTCCACCTCGTCAATGCCATCGCGCCGTTCATTTTGAATGCCCGGTTGAAACCCCTGATGCTTCGCGTGCCGTCGCGCGACAAGCACATCGTGAACGTCTCCGCGGTCGAGGGACAGTTTTACCGCAAATTCAAGACCACGCGCCATCCGCACACGAACATGGCCAAGGCCGCGCTCAACATGATGACGCGCACCGCGGCGGCGGATTACCACGCCGACGGCATCCACATGAACGCCGTGGACACCGGCTGGGTGACGGACGAGGATCCGGTGCAGATTGCGGCGCGCAAGACGCGCGACCATCGCTTTCATCCGCCGCTGGACATCGTGGACGGCGCGGCCCGGATCGTGGACCCCATCATTGCCGGTTTCAACACCGGCCAACATGTCTGGGGAAAATTTTTAAAGGATTACCGGCCGACCGACTGGTGAAAACGCTCCTCATCGCCACCCGCAACGCGCACAAGGCGGGCGAAATCCGCGCCATCCTGGGCGGTGGATTCCGGTTGCTGACGCTGAATGATTTTCCCGCCGCACCCAAGGTGATCGAAGACGCCGCTACGTTTGCCGGCAACGCGACGAAGAAAGCTGTCGAACTGGCAAAGTGGCTGGCGGCGGAACATTCAACATTCAACATTCAACATTCAACACTGAATTTTGTGTTGGCCGACGATTCCGGCCTTGAAGTGGACGCATTGGACGGCGCGCCGGGCGTGCATTCGGCGCGCTTTGCTGCATCGGACTCCGCCAAGTCCGGCAACACGCCCGATGCCGAGAACAACGTCAAGCTGCTGCGCCTGCTTGCGTATGTGCCGCCGGAAAAGCGCACGGCGCGGTTTCATTGTGTGACTGCGCTGGCTTCAGTTGGTGGGGCGAGCGTCCCCGCGAGCCGGCTCGTCAGCAGCCTCGCCCCACCAAAATTGTTTGACGGCGTGTGCGAAGGGCGGATCGGGTTCGTGCCGCGCGGGAAGAACGGGTTTGGCTACGACCCGCTGTTCGTGCCGGCGGGTTTCGAACAGACATTCGCCGAGCTGGGCGAGGACGTGAAAAACAAACTAAGCCACCGGGCGAAGGCGCTGATGAAACTCAAGGCATATTTCACCGAAGTGGGCCGTTATTGAATCACGCAAACCATTGAAATAACGCAGAGACGCAGAGCACACAGAGATTCGCCGAGGAAGTGATTTAATGGTATTTTCTTTGCGCGCCTCCGCGTCCTCCGCGCCTCTGCGTTAAAGTTTTACTTCAGCAAGCTTCCCAATTGCAATTTCCGGCGCAGCTTGCCGTTGTCGGCCACCATCCGGAATTTTCCATTGGGTGCGGGCCGGGTGTAAAATTCCCCGCCGGAACGTTCCACCATCAACGCCCCCGCCGCCACGTCCCACAGATTGATGGTGCGCTCGATGTAGGCGTCCAGCCGGCCGGACGCTACGTAGGCCAGTTCGAGCGCCGCCGAGCCCATGACGCGGATTTTCATCGCCCGGCGGGAAAGGCGGTTCAAGTACGGCAGGCTTTTCTCCAGGTTGCTTTTGCTCTTGGAAAATCCCATGGCAATGATGGCATCGCCCACGTTCGTGCAGCGGCTGACGCGGACAACGCGTCCGTTGAGCCGGGTTGGTCCGCCGCGCGCCACCGTCCAAAGCTCATCCGTGAACGGGCCGTAAATCACGCCGAGGAGGGTGACGTGTGACGTGTGGCACGTGACAGGATGGGTTGCACGACTCCGGACGTTTATTTTCTTGTCACCTGCCACTTGCCACTTGTCACTTTTCGATTGCAGCGCAATCGAAACCGCTGCATGCGGGATGCCGAAGGCGTAATTGACCGTGCCGTCAATCGGGTCCACCACCCAGCGATATTCGGCATTCACGTTGCCGGAATCGCCTTCCTCGCCGAGCAGGGGGATTTTGGGGAACGCGGTGCGTAGAATTTTGCCGATGAGTTTCTGGCAGCGCACGTCGAGTTCCAGCTTGATGTCGTGAGACGTGATTTCGTTGACCTTTTTTTTCGCGCGAAGATTTTTCCGCATCAGTGCGCCGGCGAGCCTGGCGGCCCTGACCGCGACATCCAGCGCCTTTTTGAGTTCCTGTGATTGTGTTTGGGTTTTCATTTTGCTGCAGAGTTTGTGATGACGTTGAAGCTCAGTTCAAAGGTGAACCGGTCGGAATAAAGATTCTTCGCGGCAGTTTCGATCTCCGCGCCCTGGAAATCAACGTCGTCGGAACGAAAATACTTCTTCGGCGGCTCAAGCTTCTGAGAGTGGTCACTATTGAATATGAGACGCCACTGGTCAAGCCCGCCGAAATAAAAGTCGCGCACTTCGATCCGCTCCTGCGGAGACAGGGCTGTGAAGAGGTGCATGACGAAATTGCCCATGGTGGGATCAACCGGCAGCCATCCGTAAGGCGCAAGGTAGATTTCCGACCAATCATGCCCTGACGTGTGGCCGGGAAAAAGCATCCAGCCCGACTGCCAGCGCGCTGGAATGCCGTTGTAGCGGCACAGCGTGATGAACAGCAGCGCCTGTTCGCCGCAATCGCCGTAGCCGTTGCGCCGCACATAGTCGCTGATGTTCGTGAGCGTTGAGTATTGGCGGGCACAACTGTAGAGGAGGTGCTCGCATTGCCAGTCGTAAATCTTCTTTGCCTTGAGCATCGGGTTGGCTTCGCTCCCGACAATTTTTGCTGAAAGCGCCTTCATCTCAGGGGTGAACACGACATGCGGCGCTTCCTGAAGGTACGGGTTCAAAGCCGGTTCAAGCGGATCAATGCTCTGAATCAGAGCCGGATTCAGCGTAAAGTGAACCGCTTCGGAAGTGACCTCATATTCAAGTGAAAACTCCAGCGGCGCGCCGCCCTTGTTAGTGACCTCCAAATAAACTGAACGGATGGAGCTGGTCTCCGGCGCAATGGCGATTGGCGCGAAGGAGCTCTTCAGCAGTTTGAAACCGTACTGGAATGGATAAATCCGCGGCACAGGCAGCCATGCTTTCACGGCATCGCCCGGAGCCAGCACATCGCCCGCGAGTTTGGCATGCTCCACGACCCGGCAGGTCCTGGGCAGCACGTAGTTTGTATTCAGGCGCGCTGTCTCCGCTTTGACATCGCGGACGAATTGAAGAAGCGCCTTGCGTTCCTCGTCGGCCGTTTTTTCATCGTCGGGATGGATTCCGCGCGCGCGCAATTCCGGATGGCGATAATAAAGATTTTCCACGCCGCAGCGAAAAAAGCAGGTCTTCCCGTCAATCTTCTTCAGGTCAAACCAGCCCTTGGAAATCCAGCCCGAAAACTCGCGCGGCGTGAGATTGGTGATGGTCGCGTGAAGCTGGATGTAAATATCCTCTTCTTTCAACGAATAATCCTTGCGAATGCGGCTCATCCGCTCCAGCTCGAACTCCAGTTTTCTGCGCTCGGCTGCGGGCGTGTTTGTGTCCGCGATGGCCGCCTGCAACAGAATCGCGGCCTTGGTGAAGCGTCCGCCTTCCTCGAACCCCCGGGCGACGGTGCCGGCATCCTGCGCGCCGCCGACGGCGCACGGCAGGAGCATCGCCGCCAGCCAGATCAGCAGAAGTCGCGGAAATTTCATGGCATCGCCAGGCTTGGGTTCAACCGTTCAACGCTTCCAGCATGGCCTGCGCGTGCGCGAGCTTGGCTTTCCAGTCCACCAGGCGCTGCTCGTGTTCGGCAAGCACGGCGGGCGGAACTTTTTGCGTGAAATTTGGATTGGCCAACTTCTGTTCGATCTTGGCGATTTCGGCCTCGTCTCTTTCCAGTTCCTTTTTCAACCGCGCCGTCTCGGCTTCCTTGTCAATCAACCCTTCCAGCGGCAGGAACAGGTCGCCCAGCTCGGCGCGCACCGTCATCGTGTTTTTGCCGGGTTGATAATTCGCGTTCACCTCGACCGCCTCGGCGTTGAGCAGCAGCTTGAGCACCTCGACGTCATGCGCCGCCAGTTCGCGTGCCGGTTTAAGGATGAACCTGATTTTCTTGTTCGCGGCAATGTTCGCCGTGCGACGCAGATTGCGGCCTTGGGTGACCAGCTCAATCCGCGCTTCGATGTGTTTCTCATCCTGCCCGGTCAGGCCGTAATGCGCTTTGAAATCGTCATCAAGCGGCTTCGGCCACGGCGCGAACAGGATGGTCTTCCCGCCCTGATTTTCCGGCATGTCCTCGGCGTAACCCATCCCGTGCCAGAGTTCCTCCGTGATGAACGGCAGGAACGGGTGGAACAGCCGCAGTGTGTGCGAGAGAATGAAGTCGATCACCGCGAGGGTGTTGGCCTTGCGCGCAGCAAAATTTTCCGGGAGCGCGACCGTCTCGGTCGCTGTGTCGGGCGTTGCGCCCGACGACATTCTGTTGTCAGAAGATTCCGGCGAGACGCCGGAATCAGCGCGCGGGACGCGCGCGCTCCCCAACATCGCTTTGCTCGCCTCGACATACCAGTCGCAATACTCGCTCCAGAAAAAGCGGTAGAGTGTGCCCGTGGCATCGCTGAATTTGTACTCGGCGAACGCCTCGGTGATTTTCCGGATGGCCGCGTCGAGCTTCAGCAGAATCCATTTGTCGTCGGAGGTTAGCAATTGCGGATTGATTTCGCCCTGAATTTCGGCAGGCGGGACGCCTGCCGATGCGCCCGAGGCGGGTGCGCTCCCCACCATTTGCCGGAAGCGGCAGGCGTTCCAGAGCTTGTTGCAGAAATTGCGGCCCAGCTCGACGTTCTGTTCGTCGAACAAAATGTCCTGGCCGAGCGGCGCGCTGCGCATCGTGCCGAACCGGAGGGCGTCGGCGCCGTATTTGCCGATGAGGTCGAGCGGGTCGGGCGAATTGCCGAGGCTCTTGGACATCTTGCGTCCCTGCTTGTCGCGGATGATGCTGGTGAAATAGACGTTCCGGAACGGCAAATCCCCCATAAACTCGTAGCCCGCCATGATCATGCGCGCCACCCAGAAGAAAATGATGTCCGGTCCGGTGACAAGGTCGGTGGTCGGGTAGAACGCCTTCAACGTGGGTGTCTGCTCCGGCCAGCCCATCGTCGCAAATGACCAGAGCCAGGAGCTGAACCACGTGTCGAGCACGTCGGGGTCTTGGGTGAAGCCGAAGCCGTAAAGCTCACCTGTAAGCCATTCAATTGCCTTCGGGCCAAAATCTCCACAAATGATAAACTCAAATTCGCTTCCAGAAATTGTTCCGTTCGATTTCCAAAACTCTTCTCCTGAGAAAATTTTCCCGTCTTCGATTCGCTGAACTTGCACGTTTTGCTTTCCGAACTCGCCATTCAACGCCCACGCAAAATGAAAAACGTCTTTTAAAGCTGTCGTAGATTCAAATTCCCGCGCCAGACGTTTTCTCCACACCGGAATCCGGTGTCCCCACCAAAGCTGGCGGCTGATGCACCAATCCTGGATGTTGCCCATCCAATGGTCATAGACCTTGGCCCAGCGCTGGGGGTGGAAGCGCATCTTGCCTTGGAGCGCCGCCGTCCCGGCGGCGTGTTGAGTCGTGGCACTCGCCGGCGGGACGCCGGCGCTCCCAGGCTCCTGCTCCACGCACGCACGGGATTTTTCCACACTCGGATATTTCAGGAACCATTGCTCGCTCAAGCGCGGCTCAATCGGCACGTCGGCACGCTCGCTGTAACCAACGTTGTTGGTATATGGTTCTTCTTTTTCCAGCGAGCCGAGTTCCGTGAGCTTTTCCACGGCAATCTTGCGCGCCTTGAAACGGTCCAGTCCCTTCAAGTCTGCGCCCGCGAGGTCGCTCATGTGGCCGTTGGCACTGATGACTTCAATCTGCGCGAGCTTGTGGCGCTGGCCGATTTCAAAGTCCGCCTTGTCGTGCGCGGGCGTCACCTTGAGAACGCCGGTGCCGAATTCAAAATCCACATGCTCGTCGCCGATGATGGGAATGAGCTTCTGCTCGCGCGGAAATTCGGCAGGCAGTGGGCGGATGACATGTTTGCCGATGTATTTCGCGTAACGCGGGTCCTTCGGATTCACGGCCACGGCGGTATCGCCGGGAATCGTCTCCGGTCGCGTCGTCGCAATCGTCAGAAAAGTTCCCGACTGCTCGGCAATTTCCACCTTAAAATAATAGAGCGAACCTTTCTGCTCCTTCATCACCACTTCCTCATCGGATAGCGCGGTCTGGGTGGCCGGACACCAGTTCACCATGCGTTTGCCGCGATAGATGAGGCCCTTTTTGTAAAGGTCCACAAACACCTTTTGGACACAGCGCGCGTAATCATCGTCCATCGTGAACCGTTCGCGTGTCCAGTCGCACGAGCAACCCAGTTTTTTGAGCTGTCCGATGATGATGCCGCCGTGCTTTTCCTTCCATATCCGGACGCGCTTGAGGAATTCCTCACGCCCGATATCGCGCTTGGATTTTTTCTCCTCCTTAGAAAGTTGCCGGGCCACGACGCCCTCGGTGGCGATGCCGGCGTGGTCGGTGCCGGGCAGCCAGAGGACTTCCTTGCCGTCCATGCGCGCCTTGCGGGCGAGG
>JBKQOA010000194.1:0-14487 GCA_052145735.1 Limisphaerales bacterium | reverse complement strand
TGCTGTTACACCACGAGGCAAATGTTGGTGGAGCCGGAGGTAGTTGCAACCTCACCATACCGGATTAAAAGTCCGGTGCCGGTCTGCTGTGGCTTCGACTCCATGAAACTGGTGCTCGCGGCAGGATGCCATGGATCATTTCGTTCTTCTTTGGTACCTTCATTACCCATTGTAAAATCCCTGTTTTCAGTGTTTGCAAGCATTAAGACTATAGCGGGCGGAGTTTTTCGCCTCCGCCCGCGTTGTTGCCACCTCCGTGGCATCCTTGAACCGTCCGCTGGTTGCGGACAAAGCTCGGATTACGTTTCTGCGCCGCCGTTCTCTTTCACTCCACCGGCGGATTCAGATTTACCGTTTTTCAACGGCACGAAGCCGCCCGGCATACCGAGCACCAGCGTGCTGCCCGAGTTTTGCGCCGATGCAAGCGACTGCATCAGACGCAGATTCATCAGGGCCGGATTTCCTTCCAGCACGCGGGCGGCATTCGCCAGATTGCGCAACGAGGCGCTCTCTCCGCGTGCGCGTTCGAGGGCGGCCTGGCCTTCCTGCTTCGCCTTCAACACGTCGGCAAAGGCCCGTTTCAAGTCAGCCGGGAACATCACGTCCTTTGCTTCGACAGCAAGGACGTTGATACCAATCTTAGCCGCCTCCGGCTGCACACGCGCCAAAAGCTGCGCGCCGATTTCCAGTCGCTGGTTGAGCAACGCTTCCACGGCGACACCACTTACGACCGCTCGCAGCGCAAGTTGGGTGGCATTATAGAGATCGTTCAACCAGTTCTGCGTCTCGTGCGCGGCCTTGACCGGCTCCGTTACCTGGTAAGTGACGAGCAGGCTCAACTTGAGGCCGACGCTGTCAGCCGTGAGGACTTCCTGGCCGGCCACAAACAGTGAAGTCCTGCGGAGATCGATCAGGTTCATCGTCCAGCCGATTCCCCAGAGCACGTGGCGTCCGGCGTTGTTGCGACGCACGTACAAGCCGTGATGATACACGAGTCCAGTCCAGCCTTCCGGCACTCGAAATACGTGGCGCAGGTTCTTGATTGCCGGCATGGCAATCACGCCGGCGATTCCGATGATAAACAGTATGCTGTAGTTCATGTTTGTTTTCCTTTCCTAAAATTGTGCCCGGCCGGAAGGCCGCCGTCCGGCAGCGGGAAAATCGCCAGAGCGTTTTTCACAAAGCTGCCTTCGGACTGCGATTGAACGCAGGCCTTCCGGTCGGGTTTTGATGCGGGATTTCTCCCGCGCTCCGTACCAAGGAGTTGGTTCTCAGCCAACATGCGGAATCGAACCGCAAATGAACCAGCCCATGCGCAGGACGGGTCCGGCGGACTGCCGGAACGGCTGCTGGCCTGATTCAAAGTCTGAATTGATTTTGACGGTCACTCACGGAAGTAATGATTCCGCTGACTGCCGTCATAGCGACCGGTGTGAAGGCAGCAGCTTTTGAAAGCTGCGTCCTGACCCACACGGACATGGATCATTGCGACCGAGCTTTTCATTAAGCTCCTTATCGCCATGCACGACGCGAAGGCCGCGCTTTACGCGGGTCTCGGACGGGAAACCTTTGCGTCGCTTGCTGGTGATTTCGAAAAAAGGAGCTTTCTTGATCGAACGGTTGGTTTGCCATACGGCCTCCGGGTTGTGGGTTATGGTTGTGGAACGACGACGCGCATGTGCCGCCGAAAAATTGGTCAGGAAGCCGGGATTCGCACCCGGACCGTCGCGTTCACAACGCGAAATGCTGCTGTTACACCACAATCCTGATGGAGCCTCTGGTCGGACTCGCACCGACGAATACGAGTTTACGAAACTCGCCCTGTGGCTGCTGAGGCACAGAGGCAAATGGCGTCCACGGCAGGAATTGCACCTGCGACCTCCACCTTCGCACGGTGGCGCTCTGATCTAACTGAGCTACGCGGACAATTGGCATCCGTGGCCGGACTCGCACCGGCTAGGGTCGGATTGAAAATCCGGGCGCGCGAGCTGCTTTGCATTCACGGACGAAAGTGGTCGCCTCAGAGTCGCGGAGAACCAGAGTGGCTGCTCACCGGCGAGCCTTAACTCTGTGAACTCCATTCCTCCGTGGCGATGGTCCGAGCCGGACCTGCCTACAGGCGCTAACGGCGAACCGCGCGTGTCTTGTAGGTGAGAAGTGGTCGGAACGTCGCGATGACGGACGCGAGTCCGGCATCAACGAGGTCCTGAATCACTGCCTCAATGTTTTTGTAGGCGGCGGGCGCTTCCTCATAGAGGAGATCGCGCTGCTCGCAAATGACCCGGCCGCCCAGCGGCGTCTGGACCAACTGGTGCGCGCCGAAGCGTTCGCGCATTCGCAAACGGCTTTCGCTGCGTGCCCATTTGCGGCCAGCACCATGTGCCAGCGACCAGGCGTGACTCTCACCGTCGCCAGTCGGCTTGACGACATAGCATAACGAACCGCGTGAACCCGGAATGACAACAAACTCGTTGTCAGCCGCGACCGCACCTTTGCGGTGAATCCACACAACCTCACCGTCACCCTCGTGCCGGGTGATGCTGGTGTGGCAACCGTCCCAGACACATTCGGCTTCCGCACCGAGCTTGGAGGCAAACCGCCTGGCAATGAGCGCACGATTTGCCTTCGCCCACCTCACGGCATGGTTGTGGCCATTGAGATATTCCTCGCCGGCAAACGACTCTCCAGCCACGCCGGAAGTGCGATACTCATTCACATGAGCGCGCAGGATGGATTCGCCCAAACCGCGCGAGCCGCTGTGGACGAGGATGACGAGTTGGTCCTTTCCGATGCCCGTGCGCTTGAACGCCAAGGTATCGTGAACTTTTTCAACCGCTTGAACCTCGGCGAAGTGGTTTCCACCACCGATTGTGCCAAGGTCGGAATCGAACTGCGTGGACTGCAAATCCGATGCGGCGAGATAATCGCCGACATCTTCATCCCACGGGTGTTCGAGGTGGAAATACAATCCAGCCCAACGGTCGAGCTTGGCGTCATGTCGGACAAGGTCCGTCTTGAACATCGACATGCCGCAACCGATGTCGCCGCCGATGAGGTGCGGATAAATAACACCTTCAGTTACAAACGCGGCGCCCACGGGCGTGCCTTTGCCCGGATGCAAGTCCGGGAAACCAACGGCGTGCCGCACGCCATCAAGTTTTGCCACGGCATAGAGTTGGCGCATCGCTTCGCCCTCAATCCAGCTTTTGGACGAGGCGAAAAGGCGCACCTGAGTTTCAGTCAGTGTGTTCATGTTTCCTTCCTGTCCGCCGTAGCCTTGGCGAAGGCGGATCTGCCCGCCAAAGCGGGATTGGTTGTTAGTGGCCCCCGAGGTTGGTATCGCGCCAACGTCTCCTCGTCTTCAGCGAGGCGCTAATCTGCCTCAGCTACTCAGGGAAATTGGTCGTCCTGGCAGGTAACGCTCCTGCGTCTTCCGGTTATCGACCGGATGCTCTGCTATTGAGCTACGGGACGATGGTCAATTGCGGTTTCGAGCCAAACCTGTTCACGGGGCGGAACACGAGGTTCAGCCGCGGCGCTGGCCGGATTCGCATGGCTCGATTCGGTTTGTAGCTCCTGCGAAAGAGCAATTGGCTTTGGTGACGCATAATGGGTTTCATGGGATCTCCTTTCTTTAGAGATTCAAATTGGCGGAAGGCGTCGGTAACGCTCCGACCTCGGCGATGCCGATCCTGTTTTCGGGACAGGTGCAGCCAGCTTATATCTGCCTGCCTTCCGTAAATGGTCAGGGTGGAGAGAATTGCACTCCCGTCTTCCTCGTTCCGAACGAGGCCGTCTGCTGCTGACATTACACCCTGAAATTGGCTGCCAGGGTTGGACTCGCACCAACACCGCGCGGCTTAACAGGCCGCCGTGCTACTTTCACACTACCTGGCAATTGCTATTTATTGTTCGTGGTAAGCGCACAATAAATAGCATTACATGGCGCTGCCGGCAGGACTTGCACCTGCATCGGTTCGTTTAGAAGACGAATGCCTCATCTGTCTCGGCCACGGCAGCAATTGAATATTGGTCAGCGCGGCAGGACTTGCACCTGCGATCCCTCGGTTCCAAGCCGAGCATGTTGCTGCTACACCACGCGCTGGTGGCGGACTCGAAGGGAGTTGCACCCTCAACCCTCCCGCAGACAACGGGGCGCTCTGCTGATTGAGCTACGAGTCCGAAATGGTGGGAAGTGCTGGTAACGCTCCAGTTCGTCACTTCCAGTTTTGTTTTGTGACACCTGATTTACAGTCGGGTAACTGGATCACTTCCCTGAAATTGGTAGCGGGGGCGGGAGTTGCACCCGCTGAGGCTGAGCTTATGAGGCTCGCCCGAATCTGATTCTCCCCGCAATGCGAAATGGTGGAGGACGGCGGGTAACGCTCCCGCTTGAGCCTGCTTGCAGGGCAGGTGCATCACTTTTCTGCCACGCCCCCGTCAAGAATTTATGATTTACGATTTCGGATTTGCGATTTGGCAGGCCGCCGTGGTGCTGCCCCACGCTCGTTAAGTTTTGGGGACTCGACTGCGCAAGCTGGCGCGCGGCCTGTTTGGAAATCGTCAATCGCAAATCGCAAATCGGAAATGAGATGGTGCGGCTGCCGGGAGTCGCACCCGGACATGCTCCCTGGCGAGGAGCCATTCTGCTGTTAAATCACAACCGCGAAATTAAAAGGGCCGGGAGCGTTCATGCTCCCGGCCCGTGCCATTTCAACAAAGAACAAACACCTCTTGGTGATCTATTCGATCCCAACCCGCGGTTTCACGGCGGCTGTTTCGGTGTTTAGGGGCACACCTCCTCCGAAGCCCTCAAAATGTAAAATTCGTTTTGCTATTCCTGGCGATGTGATTGGCCGCTTATGGGCACACCACGTCGGTGACGATTCAAAGCTCGTCCTCGCCAAAATCAATTTGTCGCCAGAAGACATCACCTGGATGTCGCGTTATTCTTGTTCACAGATCGTTCGTCTTTCGTTAACTGCCATTCACTCTGCCGGTTCCGCAGGGAAAATAAAAAAACCTGCCTACACGCGGTAAGCAGGGTTAGAGAAAGTCTATTTCGATTCTTTACCTGCTTACCATAAGTCTATCCAAATTGATTTTGGGTTCTTGCCCTAAATCTGCCCTGGATAGGCTAAGGCTAAACACACAACCCGGGTTATACCGGCTATGACGTGTCGCTTTCGCGACCGACATGGTCGGCCAACTCGTGACTGATATGTTCATGCAAGTTTTCATCGAATATGCCAGACGTATAGCACACGTTATCGGTTACAGTCAACTAATACTTTAAGGGGTATGCCTATCTTGAATTCAAATATCCGGATAAATGGATACAACAACTTGTCGGCTACAGAGGTCTGGGCTCCCACCGCCGCGAGGCCAAAGGGTCTGAACTTGACCACGCGGTCAAGCCGGCCAATTTAAGCAAGTTGGCATTCTCCAGTCGCCCGCAACATTTCAAAGGTGCGGTCTTCGCTGCTGCTCTTGCTGCTCATGCTGGTGTCATCATTATCGCGTTTGCGCTCAACCTCGTGCTCGTCATCATGCTCATGCCCGTCGTCGCGGCCATGGTTATGGTGGTGGTCATGATGATGATGACTTTGCCTGCTGGTTGAACTGTTTCTCGAACGCACCCACGACACCGAGGATTTCGTCAAAGGTGGGCACTTCGCCAAAGAACATTTCGCCACGCATTTCCTGATAGTCTTTGCGCCAAGCGTCAACATGGTGTGCGGGCGGCAGGAATCGGAGCGAGCCGGGATAAAGCGTGGTGTAGTCCACCCATGACCAGCGGAAAAAGATTTCACGATGCGCGGCCACACGGTCAAAGAGCGGGCGGTCTTGGGCAGCACGTTCGGCCACGCCGCGAGTGATGAGACACCAGACATCGTAGTAGTGCCGGGCCATGCGAAATTTGCGTGGTTTGTCAGCGGGCCGAAAAGTTTCCTCATGCAGGAGCAGGGCTTTTTCCCAAAAGGTGCGTTCGGCAGCGAGAACGCGGACGGGAATCGCCGCCCCACTTGCCAGATTCGGGAAAGCTTCGGCGAGATAGGGCTGAATCAATTTTTCCTGATGCGGCCAGTCATCCGACCGGGCACCGAGTTCGATTTTCACAACCGGACGCACATAACCAGCCTCGGCCGGGTCAAAATCGCCGGGATAATGGAACAGCAGGCATTGGCCGTCTGCCATGTCGGGATCAACTTCAAGTTTCCAGCCGGTGGGGCCGAGCGTGGCACGGATGCGGTCGGCCAGCGCGGGTTGCAAAATTTCCTGCACCCAGCGACGACAGGCTTCCATCAATGCTTCGAGGCGGAGTTTGCGTTGCTTTTTGCTTGGAGCCTGGTCGGGAGACGCGTCACCGGCAAAGCCCAACGTCTGTTTGTCCACGATCAGATCAATGTCTTCGGAAAAGCGCTCAATGAGTTTCCACGCCTTGGAAAGCGAGGTGCCACCCTTGAAGGTGAGATGCGGTCCAATTCCCGGCAGCGCGAACAATTCGCGAAGCGTCCAGCAAATCCAAAAATCTTTTTCGACGCTCGCGGCTTGCAAGTGCATCCGCTCCTCGACCTGAAGGCAGGCGAGCCGGCGATCCTTCGGGGACATTTTGAGGAAGTCATCCATGATTCAAATCGTTTTGGCGGCGAGCCGCTGCAGAATGTTCGCCACCCAAGCGGGAGCATATTTGAGGTCTTTGAGCAGTCGCACCTTGTCGTCGGCATTGAGTTGACGACGCAAAATGGAGAGCACCTTGTCGTCCACATGGCGTTGACCCAGATGGCGAAGTGCTTGAATCACGGTGCCGCTCTTGCGTCCGGCGGTGGCGACGTTGCGTGGGGTGGTGTGCTTGAGGATAATTTCACGCTGGCCGAGTTTGACCCGGCGGGATGCTCCGTCGGTCAGGAAAACAATTTTCATCGGGACCTGATCAGAAAGGCCGAGGACGTTGGCGGCGTAGGCCCCGGCGGGTTGAAGCCGGACAGAATCGCGGCTGACAAGCGCCTTGGCCACTGCGTCGGCGGATGCGGCTACACGCCCCAACGCGGGATGGTCAATCGGAAAGTCATAAAGACCGCGCGCGAGCTGGCGAATGACGCCTTTTCGCGACAAGCGGGTCAAAGCCATGCCGACCGAACGGGGGTCGCCAAGCTGGGTCAGGTCTCGCGGTGTGAACACCCAACCCCTGCCATGTCCAAATATAATCGCTCTCGCCTTTGGCTCAATGACTTGTGTTGATTTAAGCTGTCTTTTCATGTTGAAAAAAGCTATATGTTTTTACAACACAAAATCAGTCACGTCCAGTTTTAATTAGGGCGCTGACAGATTCGCACGCATGGTAGAATGCGCTTTAATGCGCGCGGTGTTTGTGGGAGAAATAGAACATGGCCGTGAGCAATCCTGGATGGGAAAAGTGGCTGGACCGGCTTTACAACCTCCGGCGTGATAAAAGCGGTTCGCATGAGCGACCGCACAAGCCAGCTTTGTTGCTCAGCATCATTGACCTTTTGGACCACGGCGTCATCACTCGCAACGAAGTGCCTCTGAGTGATGAACTCGTTGCGACCTTCAAGCGCTACTTCGCGATTGTGCGCAAGCACAACGATCAGCCAACGATTCAGAATCCGTATTTCCATTTGTGCGGTGACAAGTTTTGGCGGCTCGTGCCGGCGACAGGCGAGCGGGAGATTTACCAGGAGGGTTCGGTTTCAGGCGCACCCAGCGTGGCCGAACTGCGCCGCCGCGTTGCTTACGGGAAATTTGATGATGGCATGTGGCGATTGTTGAGCGAACCGGTGGCGCGCCATCGGTTGCGCGAAGCACTGATTGCCCGGTATTTTCCGGACGACCGGGACAAGCTTGCCGCCATCACCGCTGCCGGAAGGGCGGCCGAACCAGGGAACGCGCTCCAAGAGGAAATGCCGCCGGGCCGTGATGGGGCATTCCGCCGGACGATTCTTGAAGTTTACGATTACCGCTGTGCGGCGTGCGGCGTGCGGGTATTGCTCGATCAGGCCGTGTCGCTGGTTGAGGCGGCACATTTAATTCCCTTCAATGTCAGCCGGAATGACAAGCCGACGAACGGCATGGCGTTGTGCCCGAATCATCATTGGGCAATGGATCGTCACCTGATCGCTCCGGTTCCCGATGACAAGAAACGCGCCGGCATCTGGAGGGTGAATAAGGATCGGCTGGATGACCGCATCGAAGGCCAGCGTGATCTGGTGGCCATTGCTGGAAAATCGGTGATTCCGCCGGGCGAAGAGAAATTTTATCCAGCGCTGGAAAGTTTACGGTGGCGCGAAGAACATCTGGTCACGGCCTACTGACACCGGCGATGTCAACATCCACACTCAATCCTGGCGCGGGCAAAGAATTGACGTTGCCGGCGTTTGGTTTGATTGAACCGGAGCGCGTGCTGGCGACGGATGAATTATTTGCAGTGGTGGGCGACAAGTTCCCGGTATCGCCAGGGCACACGCTGATTATTCCGCGTCGCCCGCTGACGAGATTCAGCATCTGAACCAAGCCAAGAGTGGAGGCGCTGAAAAAATGCTCAATTTTTTCCTGCAATTGATGAACACGTTAGGCGTTCCGGTATTAACGATCGGAACATACGCCGCCATGGAGATTTTCCAGCGTGGGTTGCGTCAAATCCGACGCAGTTGCGGGCAGGGCGATCTCGTTTGGGATGCTATGCCGAACGACGATGTGTGGCGACTCTTCATCGAATCGCTTTGGCGTTTTCAGTACACCCGGTTTTCCGTCCCATTGACCCAGGAGATCATAGATGCAATCCATTATGAATCCGCCGGCATCATCGATTTCGCAGTCAAGATATTCCTTTTAGCACAGGCGCGCGCTATCGCCACGGGCACCGAGCGAATCACGCTGGCAATCATACACTCGGTGGCCAAGGACTCGCTCAGACTGGCGCAGCCGGCCCTGCATGCGATTCGCACGGGCGATATGAGTAATGTGTCATTGATGTCGGACTTGCACCCAATCGATTTCGCGTCGGCGGTGCGGCAAATCCGCAAAACCGTCCTTCTGCAAACTCTATCAGAAGGCTCCTATGCTGCATCTGATGTTAATACCAAGGGTACGGTTCCGCCGCCGACCGGGATCAGCGGTGGGGATGGAATGGTCGCGGAACCTGCCCAACCCATACTCGCAGGGTCAGCGCCACGCCTACCTAAGCCGCGGCGTTCCAAGAGCGGCCCCAACTCGTCAAAATGCCTTTTGGTGCAGCTGGTGGATGCTGGCGTGTCTAAGGGCGTTTCCCCTCACGACGCATTGGCTCAGGCCGGCCCGATTCAACCCCTGTTCAAGTTTCAGTCATTACCAGCAGCAGCATGATAGGCTATTTCCCACAACCTTACGACGACGAAATCTGGTATTCTCTGTGCGCGAGATACTCGGAGCGCATGCGATTCGGGACCGAGACCGGTGTCATGCTGGCGTTATATGGACGCCGACATGCGGTCGCGACCGTAGACCTGCCGCACCGGCTACAAGCGGTTACGTCCCAACTGCCGCCGGGACATGTGTGCACCCCTGGCTATATCATCGACCATCTTACGTTCCTGCCATATTACGGACCTTTCCTGGCTACAGAGAGTTATATGGTGGCGCGACGGCTAATGGAAGACGGCACGAAACCGAGTGTGCGGGTGCGGTGCGGCGCCTGCACCAACCGCGTACGCCCTCCCAAATACTTTCGCAGCTGTCCGACTTGTGATCGCGAGAACCAGGAGCAGCATGGCGAGACATACTGGCGCCGACTGTTCCAACTGCCTGGGGTGGAAGTTTGCATAAGACATAGTGTTTTCTTGGAACCGTCTGATATTCGACTGGATCCGCTTCCGAATCGTCACAAGTACTTTTCGGCAAATTCTGCGCATCGCGCTACCACCACCCATCCACTGGCTTCCAAAAATCCTGCGCACATGACCTTGGCGGATTTGGCCAGGGATGTTGAGTGGCTGCTGCAACAGGAGCGCCTCAACCCCGGATTGGAGGCTCTGCATGTCAGGTACCAATGCGTGCTTGCCGAGCGCGGTTTTGCGACCAAGGCGGGATCAATTCGTATGTCGGAAGTCCGCCAGAAGGTATTAGCCCGGTATGGGCACGCGCTGCTGCGATTGCTTCAGTCGGATTTGCCCGAGGACAAGCGAGACGGCTGGGTCGGGCAACTTCTGAGAAAGCCAAATAATGCTGTGGCTCCATTACGGCACTTGCTTCTGTTACGGGCACTGGAAGTCGACCTGGAACCGTTCTTTTTCCCCAGTGCATCACAGCCTGTGTCAGATTCACAGTGTCCAGATGGCGGTCGCTGGCTTTGTCTCAATCCTATCTGCGATCAGCGCTGGAAACTCGTGGTTGCGCAAGTGGAGCGGCAGGCGCCGGACCAGAATGGTAACCAACATCTCATTATCACTTGTCCGCTATGCGGATTCAGCTACCAGGTCCGAGACGTGCCCGAACGCCCATCCAAAGCCACCCGGGTCGTGGATTACGGTCCGAAGTGGAAAAACATGCTTAAACAGCAGTGGGCTGACTCCAGTATCACCCTGCGACGGATGAGTAAAACATTTGCGGTGGATCCAAAAACAGTCAAACAGCGCGCTGCCGAACTTGGCCTGGGGTTTCCCAGGAAAGGGAAGCGTCCTGTTACCAAGCGAGGGCTTTATGTAGTGGCGAAACGCGATAGGGCCGCCAAAATTGAGTCAGATCGTCGCGCGTGACTCAACCTTACTAGCAAAAATCCGACTTCTGGAACAAAACAATTACGATCGCAGGCACCCGCTTTGTACGCCCGGCTGTATCGCAGCGATCGGCCCTGGCTCGCGCAGCACTCGCCGGCCAGAATGGCGCCAGCGGTTGCCCGGGCACATGTCGATTGGGCTGGGCGGGACGAGGAACTCGCCGGCCAGATCGCCACAGTTGCCGCTCATATCAAGCATGGTCCGGGCAAGCCTAAACGGGTTACCGTCACTGCCATCGGGAGAGCCCTTGGCAAACAGTCGCTGTTTGAGGCCGCACTCGCCAAGCTTCCGCTTACTCGTTCAGTGATTAAGAGTGTTTTGGAATCGGGCGAGGACTTTGCGGTCCGACGAGTGCATTCTGCGGCCCAGAAGCTTCGCCTGCCAGGAGCGGCGTTCCCCCGGTGGAAGCTCGTCCGAGCTGCCGGCCTGCATTACCGAATGGAACGTCAACCCCAAGTGAAAGCCGCACTGGACTACGAGATACGACCGCCGGTCGATGTCATCATTTATCGGGATCGCGGTCCCATTCCGCGTGGACTCGTCCGTCGCCCCGTGCGTATTCCTTCCCGCTTGCGTACGTTGGCTGTGGTGCGAGCGTCAGCTCAAATCAACCCTGAGGATCCACATGTATCTGACCAAATCTGACTTTAAGATCGCCCGCACCTGTCCAACCAAGCTGTACTACAAGAAGTGCGGTTAGGCGTTCCTGTGGTTTTGAAAACACAGAAAAGCAAACTCCCGCGCACGAAGGCAGTCCTCGATGCAAACGTTGAATCCATGGAGGTATTCGTCTTGCGGCGGCTTCGGTGGACTGTGGATACGCTGAAAAGTCAAGGCGTCTGCGCAACCAGATCCGATATTATGCGCAATGCGGGGATTGGGACAATTGCCCTGAGGTTGCCATCTGTCCAGCGGGCAATTGCTGCGGCAGTTATCGACCTGAAGCTTATTCCAGAAGCGCCGCCGTGCAACCTGTTGGAAGCCGCCTGATTGTTTTTAACACTTATGTACCTGTCCAAATCCGACTTCAAGATCGCCCAGACCTGCCCCACAAAGCTGTTCTACAAAAAGCGTGGCCACCCGTCGGTGAAGGATGACGACGAATACCTCGCGCTTCTGGCTGAGGGTAGAAACTCCGGGGCCCCGTGTTGCTCCACCGCCTTTTGCAGCCAACAGTTCCGATAACTATCGGGATAAAATGTCTGAAATCATGCATTTGTTCACATGCTCGAATGCACTTCTCGACATTTCAGTCTTTACATCTTCGGCCCGCCGGCTTCCCCGGCCTTGTGGCCCACCGGCTGAGAGTCTTCGGCAAGCATACTCACGATAAGGCCCCAGATATGACGCAACATTTTGATGCTTCGCGCCATCTTTAATACCGGCGATTCGACCGCCGCACCGAATTCCTCAACCACATGATCGACTCGTTCCGACCATCTCCGGACAACCCGAACAACGTTGCCCAAATCGTCCAGTTGCTGATTGGCACGGCTGGAAAGAAGGCTGACGTTTTGAACCATCGCCCGGGAATCGTGAATTAATTGCTTCAGGTCGGCTTTCATTTCTTCCAGTTGCCGGACGACTCCGCTAGTACGTCGGTAAAGCAGGATGGAAAGCGGAATTAGCAACGACACTAACAGCACCAAGGCCACACATGCCAGAAAGAGGGCTATTTGTAGCGCGGACGACATAGATCAACCGGCATCCGGAAACCCGTGAGTCACCAATACCGACACCATCAACTGAGTTTGTGATTTGCTTGGGGCCGAATGTGAATGAAGTCGTTTCATACGGTCCCCATTCATACTAATGTGGATTTCCTCCTGCGTCAGCCCGTGCAGATCAAATTCGAACAAATATTCTTCACCCTTGTCAGAGGCGTCCACAACTGCATCGTTGGATTTTTGACCGTTCGTTTTCATTTCTCCGGATTTGTTCCGGTGTGGGCGCTGGCGGTTTGGGCTGCGCTGCGGTTTGTTCCGGCTTCTCGTGCGTTAGCGTTTTTGTTTCGTTGTCTCATTTTTTTTGATTTGTATGCTTGGTTTGTTGTCTTTCGCCCGGAAGACTTCAGGAATTTATTTGCCGTTGCATTTGGCCCAAATGATGTAACCGGCGAAGAAAAGCGCCGCGAAACTGACGGCCACAAAACTCCAGAGGGCGAGCATCTCCCAATTCAGATGATTGGATTTGTTGCGGCGCGGGGCGCTCTCACTGTCGCGCTCGATTGGGCGTCGCCCAGAATCCTCGATCGCTCGATGGATTTCCGAACCTAGATCCGTCGCGACCTGAAGGCCGTTGTCTCGATGGCGTTCGATCATACCGGTAGTTCTGAACCAGCGGGTTCGGCGTTCAAAATCTGCCTCCGTCTTTGGGTTCGTAGCCTGACAGAAAAACAGCCGCGAGATACCAAGTGGCAATTATGAGCAGGGAACACATAGGCTTCCTCCGGTTTTGGTGCGCTTGGGATTGGTGTCGGTCACCGTCTTCCGACGGCGCTTGAGAAAACGATAAACGAAGTATGTTCCCGCCAGGATCGCGAGCAACAGGAGAGACCCGGCAGTGAGTTTTTGCATGAATACCACGGCCTGTTCGAGTTGATTGTGAAAAGCGAATCCCAACGCGGCATACACGGCCGCATATACCACCGAGGTGAAAGCATCCACGAGCAGGAAGCGCAGCCGACCGACCTCCAACGCGCCGGCACGCATGGGAATAACCGTGCCGAACGGCAGGAATTTTGCCACCGTGAGCATCCGCGTGCCGTACAGGACGGTTTTGGCGAGCGTGGCGCGCTCAAGCCGGACCTGCACCGAACGCAAATGGGGGAACACCCGGAAGACGCGCGCCTTGCCGCGGTGTCCCAGGAAAAACCAAATCGCGTCGGCCACGACACAGCCCGCAGCCGCCCAGCCGATGGCGGCGAGCAGACTAAATTTGCCGCTCGCGGAGAGAGCGCCCGCCGCCATGAGCCACGGTGCTCCCGGCAACGGCAAGCCAAACTGTTCCGTAAAGGCGATCGCGAACAAGATCAAGCCGCCGTGTGAAATAAGGAATTGAGTAATTGCGTTCATATCTTCCTACCCTGCTTGGATAGCGTCGTTTGTGCGCCTCGTCGAAGATCAGTTTGCGGTCTTCGCCTGCGCGAGCTGCGGCTGCCGGTCCAACGTTTCCCATCCGCCGCCGAGCGATTTGTAAAGCGCGATCAGATTTGCCGAAATGGTGCGGTCACTTTGAACCAGCGCATCCTGGGCCTGATAGAGCGAGCGCTCGGCGTCGAGCACGTTGATGAAGCTGGCAAGCCCGTTGGCGTAGAGTTGGTTGGCCAGGTGCAGGGATTCCTGACTGGACTTCACCGCATCCTCCAGCGAACGCCGGCGGATCTGTTCCTTGGCGTATGCCACCAGCGAGTTTTCGACGTCTTCGAATGACATCAGCACGGTCTCCTCATAGGCCGCCAGGGATTGCTCCTGGCGGGCGTTTTGCACCCGGATGTTGGCCCGGATGCGTCCGGCGTCGAAGATCCTCCACTGCACGGTCGGCCCGAGAGACCAGAATTTGCTACCTCCCGCGAACCAGTCGCTGGCACTGGTGCTTTCGTATCCGGCGATACCAGTCAGTGAGAACTTCGGAAACAGGTCCGCCGTGGCGACCCCGATGCGCGCGGTGGAGGCGGCGAGTTGCCGTTCAGCCTGTTGAATGTCCGGCCTGCGGC
>JBKQOA010000193.1:0-20450 GCA_052145735.1 Limisphaerales bacterium | reverse complement strand
TTGCGTTATTTGTTTGCCGTGCTGGCCAGACGATGAGCCGGTTTCAGCGCTCAAGCGTTCTACATCGAAGGCCGGACGGCCGTTTCCTCTGTAACCTTCCGTCCGCTTTCCTTTATAAATGGGCGGAAGAATTATTATGGATACGACCCAGATTTGCTCAATTTGCGGAAAGCCGGTGGTTCCTGGAGCGCCCCAGGGCCTCTGTCCGGAGTGCCTGATGAAATCCGGTTTTGAAACCAAGGCGGGAAATGAACCTGCGGCCGGCAAACCAGCTTTTGTGCCCCCATCCGTCGAGCAGATGGCCAGACTTTTTCCCCAACTCGAAATCATCGAATTACTGGGCCAAGGCGGCATGGGCGCGGTTTTCAAGGCCCGCCAACCGCGTTTGAACCGGTTCGTGGCGCTGAAAATCCTTTCACCGGAAAAACAAAGCGACCCGCAGTTCGCCGAGCGTTTTGAACGTGAAGCCCGCGCGTTGGCGTGGCTGAGCCATCCCAACATCGTCACGGTTTACGACTTCGGCGAGACGCAGGGGAATTATTTTCTGCTGATGGAATTTGTGGACGGCATGACGCTGCGAAAATTGTTGCAGGCGCGGAGACTGGCGTCCGCCGAAGCGCTGGCCATCGTGCCGCAGATCTGCCAGGCGCTGCAATACGCCCACGAACAGGGGGTCATCCACCGCGACATCAAACCGGAAAACATCCTGCTCGACAAAAAGGGCCAGGTGAAAATCGCCGACTTTGGCATTGCCAAGCTGCTGGATCAGGCGCCGCAGGACATCTCCTTGACCGGCGCAAAAGACGTGGTGGGCACGCCGTATTACATGGCGCCGGAGCAAATCGAGAAACCGCAGACCGTGGATTCTCGGGCGGACATTTATTCGCTGGGGGTCGTGTTCTATGAAATGCTCACCGGTGAACTGCCGCTGGGAAATTTCCCGCCGCCGTCCCAGAAGGTTCAAATTGACGTACGCCTCGATGAAGTGGTGCTGCATGCGATGGAGAAGGAACCGGAACGCCGCTACCAGGAAGCCAGCCAGGTAAAAACGGCGGTGGAGACCATTGCCAAAACCATCGCCCCATCGGCAAATGCCGAAACGTCCGCCGGGGAGATTTTGGCGCGGGATTACACTTTGGACATTGCCAGTTGCCTGAGTCGCGGCTGGGCTTTGGTGCGAGGCAATTTTTGGCCGGTCGTGGGCGTCACTGCGCTGGTCCGATTGTTGCAAGTGGCTGCCCTTTCAGCTTGTATAGGACTTGTCTTCCTAGCTCCGCTCATGGGCGGGTTGTGCCTGTATTTTCTGAAGAAAATACGCGGCGAGCCGGCGGGCGTAGGCACCGCCTTTTCCGGCTTCAGCAGGGCATTCCTGCCGCTCTTCCTTGCCAGCCTGGTCATGGCATTGCTCACGACTGCCGGATTTTTTTGCCTGATATTGTTCGAGTACTGCTTGAAGCGATTGATCAGCCGCGAGGTGCTCACGACCGTCGGATTTTTCTGCCTGATATTGCCTGGAATTTATCTTGCAGTCGCGTGGATCTTCACACTGGCGCTGGTCATTGACAAACGACTCGGTTTTTGGCCGGCCATGGAGTTGAGCCGCAAGACCATCTCCAAACATTGGTGGAAGTTCTTCGGATTCATCATCGTATTGTCGCTTATTAAAATGGCCGGGATGCTGGTCTTTGTGGTGGGTTCCCTGCTCACGGCTCCCTTGGCCCTGGCTGCGTTGATGTACGCTTACGAAGACATTTTTGGAACAAAGGTGAAACCGGCTGACATTACGGCGACCGTTCCGCCAGTTGCCGCCACCGCACCGCCAACCCGGCGACCTCACAGGTTATTAAAATGGTTCCTCGCGGGGCTGCTGATCCTGTTGATGATCAGTCTTGGCATTGGACTCTCGTGCAAATACGCCCTGCGAAAAGGAATTGATACCCTTGTTTCCAACCCGACTTTGATTCCAACTCCCGCGCAAACCGTCACCCAAGCACCACCCCCGACGATTGCGGCCACCGCCCCCGTCAACTCCAATATCGTTGTCGTCAACCCGAATCCTATTGAGGTGGACAAAAAGCCAGGGAAACCTGCGGGGCCTCCGCGCCAGGCCTTGGTGGCGTTGTGGTCGGGTGAGGGAAATGGCAATGATTCGGCGGGAAACAATGCCGCGATCCTGACGGACATCACTTTTGTCGAAGGCAAGGTGGGCCGGGCGTTTTCCCTGAATGGATACAGTTCCTACGCCAAAGTGCCATCCAATCCTTCGTTGGACATGGAAAGCCGTGACGGCCTGACGCTCTCGCTATGGATCAAACCGGTGGATGTTTCCGGTTTCCATCCGATTCTGGAGTGGTATTCCAGCACCACACGGCCTCTCGGCATTGGCTCCCAATTGCGCCTCGGGCAGAATGCAAAGTCGCAGGGCGTCCTCGAAGCGGTGATTGTGGACATGAGCGGCCATTATCACGTGCTGCGGTCGCCGTCGAACACAGTGGTCGCCAACAGATTCCAGCACGTTGCGGTCACCTATGACCAGGCCAGCGGGACCGGCATTTTGTATTTGAACGGGCGCGTGGTGGCGCAATCGCAGTGGCAGAGTTTTCCGCCCAAGACCAAGGGGGATCTTTGGATCTCTTGCCGGCCCTTCTCCCATCCGGGCGACTTTACTTACAACACATTTTTTGCCGGCTTGCTGGATGAGATCGCGATTTATAACCGCGCCTTGACGGCCGGCGAAATCCAAACTTATTACAACGCTGTGATGACGGGCAGGAATCCTCAGTCCTACCAACCAAACCAGACGATGGGGGCAGCCGGGCAAGTCAGTTCGAACGCTTTTGGGAACTTGTTGAATGAAGACCAGCGTCTGGTGGGGCAATTTACCGAGCGCAAATACCAAAGCTTCCTTGACGAACGCACGTTTGACGGCTGGTCGAACAACGAGCGCGCCGGCCTGGAAAGGCGCTTGATTGACGCTCTCAAGGGGCCGCGTTCAGACGAGTATTTCCAGGCCATCAACTCGCTGGCCGCCTTGCGCTCCATCAACGCACTGCCCGCCCTGCGTGAAATCGCCTTTGACCGCCGACCAAAGGACAATCGCGACCGCTGGATGTCCGTGCGCGCGCTCGGTCTTCTCGGCGACAGGCAATCCGTGCCGGAAATGATTCTCCTGCTGTATCATTACAACTCAACCGTTCGTTGGTGGGCTCAAATTTCGCTGGTGCGGCTGACCGGACAAAACTTCGGCGGAGACTGGCAGGCCTGGGGCAAATGGTGGAATTCGCAAAACGCTCAACCGCCGTTCAATCCGGAGATCATCCACTGGTCGAAAACCCAGGCTGAACCGGACGAACTGGCGGAGAGCCTTGCCGAGAGCGACCGAAAATTCCTTGAGACCCTCGGCGCCCGACATTTCCCGGCCCCGGTCGCTTCCGAGATTCCAAACGTTGAAACAAATGCATCGCCTGACACGCTCACCAATGCAAGCACGACAGTCCGCGCAAAAACCATGAGCTGCACATTGAAGTTCGACGAGAACGAAAAAACCATACCCAATCCTACTGAGGCCGATATACGAGCGGCTGTGACTTCGCATAAAGACGGCATCGGACCGGTTTTTTATATTGGCTTGGATGGAACGGAAGATTTTCTTCGCATCTCTGTGTTTAAAGGCGCCTTTTCATTTGATGGTAGGGAGGGAAATGTTGGATACATGTCAAAGCGGGATATCCTGTCAATCGAAGAAGCCGTAAAGGTCATGACCGCATTCCGAAACGGCTCAGCGGATTGGAAGCGGATGGTGGATTGGGAACAGGTCAAGCCATAGCCACGCCATGCCGACCAACACGTCACTGAAACCAACGCCGGTTCACTTGTCTGCCGCTCTCACGCGCGATCCGGGTTTGCAGGTCGTAAAAGAGAAGAATTTCGCCTGACGCCGAAAGCCAGCTTCGCATCACTCCAACCCATTCCAATCCGCCCGCCGCCGTGCAGTAAAACTTGACGCGCTTTTCTTTTTGGGGTGGAGTAGTAGCAACAATTATCAAATCATATCAATTCCCGGAAGCCATCGGCATGATGGCCGTGTGGCAGCATGGCCCTGCCATCTGGAAAAGTGCCGATGATGGTCGGGAAAGGGTATCAGGTGTTTAGTCATGTTTTGGGATCAACAATGCGAAACGCTCGAGCGCAACATGCTGGAACGGCTGCAGCTTCACCGCCTGCAGGAAACCGTCCGCCGCATTGCCGCGCAGGTGCCATTCTACCGGCAGAAGTTCACCGAACTGGGTCTCCAGCCGGACGACATCCGGTCCTTGGACGATTTGCGCCGCCTGCCCTTTACCACCAGCGCTGACCTGCGCGCCAAATATCCCACCGGGCTTCTGGCTGTGCCCTATGATGACGCGCTGCGCCTGCACACCTCCAGCGGCACCACCGGCAAACCCAAGGCGCTGTTCTTCTCCCGCCGGGATGTGGACAACGCCGCCGAGTTGTGCGCCCGTTCGTTCGTCATGGCGGGCGTCACGAAGCAGGACGTGTTCCAGAACATGATGACCTATGGCATGTTCACCGGCGCACTGGTCACGCATTACGGCGCCGAAAAAATCGGCTGCCTCGTCATCCCCGCGGGGCCCGGCAACTCCGAACGGCAGTTGCTCCTGATGCAGGATTTCCGGACGACGTTCCTCCACCTCACGCCCAGCTACGGGCTTTACCTGGCGACATTCCTGGAAAAGCACAACGTTGACCCGCGCCGCGATCTCGCGTTGCGCAAGGCGTTTGTCGGCGCCGAACCTTACACCGAGGAAACCCGGCGGAAAATCGAGGAGGGTTTGGGCGTGGACGTTTACAATTCCTACGGGCTCTCGGAAATGAACGGCCCGGGCGTGGCGTTCGAGTGCGAACACAAGCAGGGCATGCATCTTTGGGAAGACCATTTCCTCATTGAGATCATCAATCCGCAGACCGGCGAACCGGTGCCCGACGGCGAACCCGGCGAACTGGTGCTGACCACGCTTTGCCGCGAGGCCATGCCCCTGCTCCGCTACCGCACCCGCGACATCACCTCGCTCATCCAGGGCCCCTGTGCCTGCGGCCGCACGCATCGCCGCCTGAACCGGATCACCGGCCGGTCCGACGATATGCTGATCGTGCGCGGCGTGAACATTTACCCGCAGCAAATCGAGCGCATCCTGATGGCACAGCAGGGCGTGGGCCGGAACTACCAGATCGCCCTGCAAGGTTACGACGAGATGACCGTGAAGGTGGAACTGGCCGAGGCCGGGTTTGACGGGCAGGTGGAAAATCTCGTGAAATTCCAGGGCCAGCTCGCCGAAAAACTGCGCGCGGAAATCCTCATCAAGCCGAAAGTCCAGTTCCTGCCGCCCGGCTCGCTGCCGGTGAGTGAAGGCAAGGCCCAACGCGTGATTGACGAACGCATAATGTAAACTCGTGGAGAAACCATGAACGATGTCAAATTGGTGGCGGTTTTCGCCGAGAACAAGCCGGGCCAGGTCGCCCACTTCACCAAAATTCTCGCAAACGCCAACATCAACATCCGCTGGGTGGCCGTCGCCAGCTCCGGCCCGTTTGGCGTGATGAAATTCCTCGTCAGCGATCCCGCCCTGGCCTACTCGGCGCTTAAACACGAAGGTTACGTCGCCAAACTTGTGGACGCGCTCGCCGTCGAGGTGCCGGACAAGCCCGGCGGGCTGCACGCCGTGGCCGAACTTCTCGCCCAAAACAACATCAACCTCGACAACGCCTCGGGCTTCATCGCCAACAACCGCGCCATCATGGTGCTCGAAGTTCCCGATGTGGCCCGGGCCCGCGACCTGCTGGCCCGACAGGGCATCCGCTCGTTGACTCAGGAGCAACTGCCGGTGTTCGATCGGGTTTGATTTGCGGTCGGTTTGAGGCAGCTCAAATTGCTCCGGGAATTCCTTTGAGATCGCCGCAAACCCCTGCCTGCAAGCCGGCCAACCGGGGAAGTGGTGCTGCGGAAAAAACCTCACGTCTTGATGTCGCGGATTTGAAAGCCCATGGCGCCGATGACAAAGGCCGTGGCGCAGGTCGCCAGTAAAGTGATTTCCGATTGCAGGATTTGCGCCCACGGCGTTGGGGTTTGAAACACCAGAAGCCAGCACTCGAAATGATGGGTGATGAACCAGTTCCGGTAGGGCTCGAAAAACGGGATGTGCTGCATCACCATGTTCATGAACAGATAGGATAACGCCAGGATCGTCGCCGCCGCCGGCTTCATGTTGAAACACGAAAACATGAACGCCACCGACAGCAGCGTGATGGCGTTCATGACGATGAACAGGTGTGAAAATGCATACAGGGCCAGCCCTTCACGAGGCGGAAAGATGCCGAAGGTTGAATTTTCCTGGGCAAAGACAAACATGCCTTTCCACGGAAAAAAGAGGCGCGCAAAACCCAGCGCAATGGCGCCCAGCGCCAGCACCAGCACGGCCGCAAAAATAATTCCCGCCAGCCATTTCACCTGCAACAGCCGGAGACGCGAGATGGGCCGCGATAAAATCATCCGCAACGTGCCGTCCTCGGCTTCTTTCGCGACCAGGTCGCCGCCCACCAGCGCAACATACAGCGGCATGAGCAGCAGGATTTGCGGCAACAGCAGCACCAGCGACACGGTCAGTGCCGAAATGTATTCTGCCGCCAGGTATCCGTTGCCGGCCAGCAGGCGCTCCACTTCGCGCTGCCAGTGCGTATATTTGCACACCAACAGCATGGCGGACTGCGCCAGCACGAATGCGCCGAAGCCGATGTAGGTACGCTTCTTGCCGAAGAGCTTCCAGAGTTCGTTTTTGAGCTGGGCGAGGAACATGGTCAATGGTCGTTGGTCGGCGGCGGGGTTTTGACCAGGGCCAGATAAAAATCCTCCAGCGTCTGTTCCTGTGGCCAGATGCCTTCGACGGGAAGGTTTGCCTCCACCAGTAACTTCGCGGCTTCCGCAATCGTCCGCCCTTCACTCAAGCTGATGAACCTGCCATCCGCCGAACCCGTAATGATGCCGCGCTCGCGCAACAAAGTCGCCGCCGCCCCGAAATCCGGCGTCCGGAGCATCACGCGACCGCGTCCCGCCTTGACGTCCGCGACCCGGCCTTCAAAGACTTTGCGCCCCTGGTTCAACACCGCGATGCGTGTGCAAAGCTGTTCGACCTCACTCAACAAATGCGACGACAACAAAATCGTCAGCCCCAGCTCGCGGTGGAGTCGCGCAATGGTTTGGCGCATTTCCGCGATGCCTTCCGGGTCCAGCCCGCTGCCTGGCTCGTCGAAGATCAGCAATTCCGGCTGCGGCAACAGCGCCTGGGCGATCGCCAGCCGCGCCCGCATGCCGTGCGAATACGTTTTCACCGCGGTTCGCTCACGGCCCGTCAGCCCCACCCAATCCACGACTTCGAGAAGCCGGGCCGGCGACGTCGGCGCGGAGTAATGGCTCAGGATTTCCAGGTTGCGCCGGCCGGAGAGGTAGTCATAAAAGGCGGGCGTTTCAAAAATGGCGCCGACCCGCGCCAGCGCCAGCGCCCGCTGCGTCGTTACGTCGTGCCCGCACACCTTCACCTCGCCGCGCGTCGGCCAGACCTGGCCGAGCATCATGCCGATGGCTGTGCTTTTGCCCGCGCCGTTATGGCCGAGCAGCCCGAAAATGTCGCCACGCGGAACAACGAGGGTGAGGTCCTGTACCGCGACCCGCGCGCCGAATTTTTTTCGGACGTTCTGCAGCGAGATCATCATGGCAACGTCCCTTCCAGGGTGAGCAGGTTCTTGATGTGGCCGTCGGCGTAAAGATAATTTACGGCCTTGTCGGGCCCGCGCGCGGCATGAAACCCTTTCTTGTCAAAAAACACCGGGATGGCATGCGGATTGAAATTCATGCCGAGCACCTTCAGGTTGTCGGCGTTCTCGCCGTTGAGCAGGCTGTTCCACGAATAACTCGAACCCGTCTGCTCGAAAATGCCTTCGCGGTCGGACGGACAGCGCAAAACCTCCGGGTTGCTCAGGTCGGTCTTCAAAATCACATCCACGCTCGGCAACGAATTCGTCGCCGGCGCATTCGTGTCGGCGGAACGGTCGCGCATCACCGGCAGGTGGTTGTCGTTGCCGTCCACATAAATTTGCAGGGCGAGGCCGATCTGGTGGAGATTGCTGATGCAGGCGGTGGCGCGGGCGGCTTCCTGCGACCGGCCCAGCACGGGCAGCAACAGCGCCGCGAGCAAACCGATAATGGCCATGACCACGAGCAATTCAACGAGGGTGAAAGCCCAGCCCAAATGGTGTTTTGAATTGCTGTTTCGGTGGGGCGAGGCTACCGACGAGCCGGCTCGCGCGGACGCTCGCCCCACCGTTATCAGCATGCGGCTCACACGCGACGCCATTTGCCCATCATTTCCGCGTTTCACCTTCATTGCTGGTGCAGGAACAACCGTCCCGACTCCATCTGGCGCTGCAACTCTTCGAGGAACGGGGCCGCTTCCGCCTTCGTTTGTGCCGAACTCTGGCTGTAAAACGATTTCAATCCGATCGTCCGGATTTTCGCCTCCAGTTCCGGGCTGATGGGCGGCGGACCGTTGGTGCCGCCCGGGGTCGTGCCGTTCCCGGCCGAATCGCGGCTGTTCACCGTGCGCAGATTTTTCATGGCATCATCAATCACCCGGCGCCGTTTGTCTTCGGGCAATTGCTCGAAGGCATTGATCATTTGCTTGAAGCCCGCCGGCAGGGTCGCCTCGATGAATTGCGTCTTTTCCTCCTCCGTCATCTGCGCGAACCAGTTGTTGAGCAGGTGCCCGGCCCGCAGCCGTTGCCGCTCCTCGTAAGAAAGCGCGTTAAGTTTGTCCTCGAGTTCCTTGAGTGCCTTCGCCCGCGCCGCCCCGGTAAGCTGGCTGAAATTGACCGAATCGACATACGCCTGCACTTTGTCCGCCGTCATCTTGAGACTCTCGAAATAACAGTGCCCCGCCCAGGCCACCAGCCAGATGCCGGCCAGGGACGCCGCCGCCCAGGCGAGAAATCGTTGCCGTGGGTTGAACATGGCCGATGCTAGTCCGTTTGCCCCGCCTGATGCCACGAAAATGCAGCCTTTGTCACCAGGGTGCGGCAAAATGGCGGTCCGATCAATGCAGTCAAAATCATCCTCATGTGCTGTTGGTTTGACAGCGTTGCCGGTGATTCATCACGCCCGCGCTCGGGTTGGTTGATTTGCGTTGCGAGGCCTGGTTCAACCAATGCTCCGTGATCATCTTCCTCCATTCGCGGTCGTTGTTCGACGTTTCCAGTCCCACAATACGGTCCGCCATGTGGCGAAGCGTTACGCGGCCTTCTCCATCAGCTCCACAAACCAGGCCGGCGGGCGGATCGGTTTGGCGTGCGCATCCATGAAGGCGTGGACGGTGTAACCGCGCACCACCGCCCGGCTGCTGCCGTGGTGCGTGATTTGAACTTCAAACCGCAGCTTCGCGCGCCCGGAGAATTCCACGGTGCTGGCCACGTCCAGCAGATCGTCGTAACGCGCGCCGCCCGGGAATTCCAGGTGCGCCTCCACCAGCGGCAGAAAAATGTCCTTCGCCTCCAGTGCCGCATACGACATCCCCAGCCGGTGACGCATCAGTTCCGTGCGGCCGCACTCGAACCATTCCAGCGCGCGGGAATTGTAAAACGTCCCCATCTGGTCCGTCTCGCTGTACCGGACACGCAACTGAATGGTGTGACTGAGTTTATTCATAAAACCGGCTTCCGACATTATCGCAGCACCATACCGAAGCGCGGCCACGCGTCAAGCGCCGCGTCCATCTGCAAATCGTGCGCCAACCTGCGCCAAGGTAGGGCGGGCAGTCCTCTGCCCGCCGCTCACCCAACGCAATCCTTGGCGCGCACGGAGTGCGCTCCCTACCTTCTTCCGCTCACATTCAAAGTTGGAAGTTGAATGTTGGATGTTGGATGTTCGATGTTAAACCGCGTGGCGAAGCTTTACGCGGCCCTGCCCCGCTTTAGCCTTTCTCATCCGCAAATCCGGTTTGCCTGATACCCGTCAGTTGGGCCGCCAATCCGCTTGCTTCAACGCTGAAAAATCGTGCGTAATGCCGGCAATCCTATGAGCCCCATGATCTACATCTCGCTCGTCGTTCTCTACGTCTTCGTCATGCTCGCCATCGGTTACTGGTGCATGCAACGCACCAAAAACGTCGGCGATTTCTTCCTGGGCGGACGCACGCTCGGGCCATGGATGAGCGCGTTCGCGTACGGCACCACTTATTTCTCCGCCGTGCTCTTCATCGGCTATGCCGGACGGCTTGGCTGGGGCTTCGGCATTCAGACGATGTGGATCGTCATCGGCAACACGTTCGTCGGCACCTTCCTTGCCTGGCTGGTCCTGGCCGGGCGCACGCGCGAAATGACGGCCCGGCTCAATGCCCTGACCATGCCGGAGTTTCTCCGCGCCCGATACAACAGCGCGCCGCTCCAGGTCATCTCGGCGGTGATTGTCTTCGTGTTCCTCGTGCCGTACTCGGCGTCGGTGTACATGGGCTTGAGCTACCTGTTCCAGAAAACGCTCGGGCTGCAATACGACGAAGCGCTCATCTTCCTCGCCGCGCTGACCGGCGTGTATCTCGTCATGGGCGGTTACTTTGCCGTGGCGGTAAGCGATTTCATCCGCGGCATCGTCGAATTCCTCGGCGTGGTCACGATGGTGCTGTTGCTGGCGAGCATGAAAGGCGGATTGATTGCGTCGTTTACCGCGTTGTGCGATCCCCAATACATGCCGGCATTGCACGCGCCGCCGCCGCCGAACGTTCCGCCCTTCCCGGGCTGGGTCATCTTCGTTTCGCTCGTGCTGATAACCAGTTTTGGTCCCTGGGCGTTGCCGCAGATGGTGCAGAAGTTTTATTCCATCCGCAGCAAGGACGACGTGAAACGGGCCATGATCATTGCCACGGTGTTCGCGCTGTTCATGTCGTTTGGCGCGTATTACAGCGGCGCACTGACGCATCTGTTCTTCACCGACCCGAAGACCGACCTCGCGCCCATCGTGGACGCGACCACGCACAAGCCGAACCTCGACCTGCTGATGCCATTTTTCATCACGAGCTTCGTGCCGCAATGGCTGATGCTCATCATCCTGCTGATGGTGTTCTCGGCCTCGATGTCCAGCCTGTCATCGCTGGTGCTGGTGAGCAGCTCGGCCATCGCGATAGATATTTACGGTGCGTTCGGCAACCGGGAACAGAAATCCAAATCCACCATGATCTTGATGCGCGTTTTGTGCGCCATGTTCGTGGGGCTGTCGCTGCTGATTGCCGTGAGCAAGGTGGACGTGATCGTAAACCTGATGGTGATTGCGTGGGGCGCCTTGAGCGGTGCGTTTCTGGCACCGTACGTTTACGGCCTGTTTTGGCGGCGGACGACCAAAGCCGGCGCGTATGCGGGAATGATTTCCGGTGTCGGCACCGCCGTGGCACTATTCCTGTTGTGGGGCAAACCGTTGATTCCGGTCGCCGGCGCCATCGCCATGTTCCTGCCTCTGGCAGTGGTGCCCGTGGTCAGCCTGCTGACTCAACCCCCAAAACCTGAAATCATCGCCACCGCATTTGGTGATAAACCAATCGAATCAAAATGACATTCCCTCTCCGCCTCGCACGGGGAAAGGATCAGGGCGAGGTGTCGAAATCCGGCAACAGACCCACACGCGCGAAATTGGAAAAACTCATGAAACTGCTTCGGGAATGCTGACCCACGGGACATGGAGCCATATTTTCTATAAAAAGCTTGCCTTCCATCGGCGCGCTGTTATATTTGATTACAACATTCCAGACTAAACATCAATTCAAGCTAGATTCTATGGCAACAACCTTCGGTCAGTTTTTGAAGGAAAAGCGGCTGGCGCTGGATTTGAGCCTGCGCGAGTTCGCCCGGCGGGTGGGCGTGCAGCCCTCCAATTACTGCAACGTGGAAGCCGGCGTGCTGCCGCCGCCGCCCGCCGACACACTGGAAAAGCTGGCCAAAGCGCTCGGGTTGAAAAAGGGAACGCCCGATTATGAAACCTTTCACGATCTGGCCGCCCGGGGCCGCGATGAAATTCCGGCGGACGTGGAACAGATTGTGAAGGAAAACGAACTCATCCCGGCGATGCTGCGCACGGTGGAGTACGAGCAGGTGAGCAAGGAACAACTCCGGGGAATCATCGAGGACCTCAGAAGTGGCCGATACAGGAAAACCAAGTCCAAAGGTTAGAGAGTTCCGGCTCTTTGAGCTGGAACGGATCGCCGCCGGTGCGCTCGCCAAAGGGCCACAGTGCGTGCGTGGCCGCCGCGTGGACATTGAACGGCTGGTGCAGGAAACCTTCGGCCTGAAAATCATCGCTTTCCATGAACTTTCCCGGCGCTGGAAAACCTATGCCTTCATTGACACGACCGGCAAAGCCGTGTTTGTTGACGCCGACCTGATTGACAATGTGCAACTGGAAAAGAAATACCGCTTCACCCTCGGCGAAGAACTGGCGCACCTGCTCATTCATCCGTCCATCTTCGCCAACTGCAAAACCATTGAACAGCGGCTGGCCGTCGAGGAGGAATTGACCGACGTGCGGCGCGACCGGCTGGAAAACAACGCCCGCGCCCTGGCCTCGGCCATTCTCATGCCGGAAACCACCGTCCGCCCGTTCGTGGAGAGCCAGATTCAAAAATTCACCGACGAGCATGGCCACGTGCTCGTGGACGAAATGGCTAGCGCCATTTCGCATGAATACGACATCAACTTCAAACCCGCCCGGCGGCGGCTCAAACTGCTGGGCTACCACCGCAGCCACGGATGGGAATTTGATTGAATGAGAGCGCTCGACTACATCGCCACTCGCATCGCGCCAAAATTCGGCGTCTCGGCGGAAGTGATCGCCAAACGCTTGCGCGTGGAAAAACTGTGGCCGCCCACGGACATCAACTGCTGAAGGAGAACGAACCCAATGCACAAAGAAGAATCATGGATTGGTGAACGACTGCAACAATGCGTAAAGACACATGCATCTGTGACCGATGCTGCGGTCGCTCGACTTAAAGAATTACTTGAAGGCAAATCACATGAACGCCAATTGACGCAGGGCGAATTATTGGCAACAGCTGCTCAACTGATGCAGGACATGGTGAAGCCCGTTGCGCCGGTCGATGGAGGCGAGAATGCGAATTGAATCTGTCAAAATGACTTGGTTCAGAGGCGCGGCTATATCAGCTAGTCTCGACACGACTTTGAAGTCGGTCGTTGCCTACGGTGAGAACGGAGCTGGCAAGTCATCGTTTGTTGATGCGGTCGAATTTTTGATGAGCGGCGGTAAGATTCGACATCTTGCGCACGAATACAGCGGAAAGCGTCAGGAGAAAGGAATCATTAATACGCACACACCTGAAGGCGAGAACGCAAAAATCGCAGTTTCTGTAGCCGGTGGGGCGCAAGTGACGGCTGAGATAGAGCATAACGGCAAATACACTTGTTCTGGAATAGAGGCGATGGATGGTTGGGACTACGGGCGAATGATTCTCAGGCAGAATGAGGTTGCGGACTTTATTCATGGAACCAAGGGTGCGAAGTACTCAGCCCTACTTCCACTGTTTGGCCTATACCCATTGGAACTGGCAGCGCAGAATGTTCGACAACTGGCGAAGGAAATCGAACGGCAATTTGAGATCTCAAGCATCAGGGATTTACTCATTCAGATCGAGCCAAACAGAAAGCGGATCTTCGGCGGCGATGACGATGCCCAAATCTTGGCGAAAGTAGATGCTCTCCACGCGAAGTATGCGTCCGACAAAGCAGGAACAGTTGATTCTGAGACTCGCTGCGAGGAGGTCAACGCAGCTGTTGAAAACCGAATTGAGCGATCCACCGCCGAACATAGACGATATCTTGCCATCCAGAGTGCGGCGGAGGTTGACCTCAAGGCTGACATCGAATCCGTTCAGGCAGCCAACGCCAAATTGGCAGGAGCAGTCGAGCCGATGATCCAAAGGGTGACGTGACAACTTTCGTTGCCATGCTGCATGTGGAGATTTACACGGACGGCGGATGCGAACCCAATCCCAGCGGTCCAGGCGGTTACGGCGTGGCGTTGTTGCATCCCAAGACCAAGCAGCGCAAAGAAACCAGCGGCGGAGTGACCAGACGAGCAGCACCGCGGACACCAGGAAACAGAGCGAACATTTAACATTCAACATCCAACGCCCAACATCCAATGGATGGGTCAAAGACTCTGCGTTCTTTGCGCTCTTTGCGGTGAAAATCCGTGTTTATCCGCGTCCATCCGCGGTTAAAAAAGCTTTGCGTTGAAAATTTGCGCGCGGCGGGTATCGAGGACGAGGAGGATTTCAATTCAACGCCCGTACCAGGCGCACAACCGGGCTATGTCGTCGCGCTGGGCGAGGAGACGGACCCGCCAGGCCAGATACGGCGAGTAGCTGTAATGGTAATCCACCATGGAAATGGCGCGCGCCACATCGGCTTCGGTCAAATTCGTCCGTTGCTGGCCCGCCGCCAGCCAGCGACCCAGCCATAAAATCACCGGATACAGCAGCGTCAGATTGCGGAAGCCTTCAATCAGCGGCCGGTCGTGAAAAGCCCGGCCGCAGAAGTGCAGGCTCTGGATTTTGACGCGGAAGAACCGGGTCAGCATGGCTTCGATGGCGGGGGAAAGCGGTTCAAAACGCTGTTCGATGGCGGCGAATTCCACCGATTCCAGTCCTTCGCGCAGGGCGGGAGTGCGGCCACCGCCCCGGGCGAACCGCCATGCTGCCCCCAATATTTTCCAGCGGTACCGGCCAGGCGCAAGCAGGTCTTCCACCGTGATCGCCCGGGCATACTCCAGCACCAACAATCGGAAGAAAAGACGGCTGAACCAGCCCGCGCTCGGCGGCGATTCCGGCAGCACCGGCAATTTGTTTGCGGCGCCATCAAACAAGGCCTTCAAAATGTCATCGGCCCCCGGTCCACTGATCTGGCTGAAGGATCCCCTCTCCACCGCTCCGAGCCAATAAAGGGTGCGCAAAAATCTGAGGGTCAAGGGCGCTTCCTTCACCGACATGGAGGTGTCGAGCCATTTGACGAAGCGCAGCAGGTCCGGCCACTCCGCCCCGGGTCCGGCCAGCACGGCGGGCGGCGGGATTTCCCTGAAATGCTCCAGCGCAACGTATTCCGCCAGCTTTTGAATCTCCGCCTTTTGCTCCGCCAGCGGCTGACCGTGGTTCAATGCGGCCGAAGGACAGCTGAATCGCAGACCGACGACCACTTTTTGTCCGGCGGGATGGATGACCAGCGGGTAAAGCCGGCAGGCCAGCGGCTTGGCTTCCTCGCCATATTTTGCATGGATGCGGCATCGGCCCGACGGGTCGAGGAAAACGCAAGCTCCGTCCTTTTGATGTCCCAACCGGAAGCGACCGCCTTCGGCGACAATCATCGAGCCGGGATCGACGCCATCGGCCATGGTCCAGCCCTGTTTTTCGATGCGCTGTTTATCCTCCGGCAATAGTTGGATGAGGAGGTGCCCGCGGCAGCAGTCCGAGCAACCGTGGCAACTCCAATTCTGAATCAATGGGATCTCGACGCGCAATGATTTCATCCAGCTGGAGTGAGGGATGTTCCGATTCCGGGCGCGGGTTGCAAGCCTATTTGCTGTCCGATTGAACGCGGACCATGCCAGATATTCAAAATGTCGGACGCGAACTCGTTTGCCGCCGCGGCGTTAGCGACGGTCACGGCTGCCAGATGACCCGCCAGAATTGCCACGGTGGCGCCGTGAGCATGGTGTTGGTGAGGTTGAGCGTGCTGGCCGTGAGCGTGTTGGTGCTGACCGAAGTCCAGGTGGTCAGGTCGGTGGATTGCTGGACGATATAGGGAACGCCGCTCTGGCCCTGGATTTGGAACACAAATTTGTTTGCGGCCGGCGGCTTCGGCAAGGACAGCAGTTTTGCGGCTGTCGGCGACAAGGACAGCACGGTCGCCGAGTAAGGCGGGAACGCGTAGTTGAAGGTGGTTCCGGTGACCGGAAAGTTGGTCTGGGCAATGTCCGGCGAGCCGGCACCCGTTTCCGCGGCGTTGTCCTGCGGAATCCCGTAGGAATAGACGGTTGCATTCGAAGCCGGGGTGAAGCTGGCCACCGCCACCTGTCCCGTGAGAGTATTGACGGGGTCTTTGTTGATGGTCAGAATCGTCAAGGTGCCGTTGAGGCGCCGGACCGCATAAGTCGAAAGCAGCGAATAGTCGCTGGCGGCGGTAATCACCGCATCGCCCGGCTGCACGAATTTTTGCATGAGTCTCGCCGCGTAATAAGGCGGATAAAAGTCCGTGCCTTCCAAAACCCCGTAATCGCCATACATACGCCAGCCATAGAGCAAGGAGCTGTTGTTGCCAGTGCTGTTGGTGCCACCGTTGCGCAGATTCCACCAGAAAAGCCCGTTGAACTCTGTCTGCATGAGTTGCGCCAGACTGTCCGCCATGAACAGGCCGTTGACGAGGCTCGTGGATTGTTTGCCGGGATTGGAGGAAACCGAATTGTTTTCGGTGCAGACCAGTTCAATGTTCGTGCCATTGGAACCAACATAGTCGGTGATTTGCTGCCGCAGGTTCGCGGCGTCGGACGCCCATCCGGTCGAGGATTGCAACAACCCCGCGTCGTCCTCACCGCCCGGAGGCTGCGAATAACGGTGGTGGATGAGAAAGTCCGGCGTGACGCCCAGGCTGGTTAAAGTCGCCAGCAAAACCGGCGTCCAACCGTTGTGATATGTTCCTTCGCGCGCGTTATACGCCGGATGGCTGGTGTTGTTGGCATAGCTGTCCTCGCCGGGCGTGACCACGACCCCGATTTTGATTGTCGGATCCACCGCTTTCATCAACGAGATGTAATCCCTGGCGCGCAGCGCATACGTGTAAGGATCATGAGGCACCGAATTGCTGTCGGTTTCCCAGGAGCCATAAACCTCGTTGCCGATCTCCCAATACTTGAGGCCCAGCGGAGCCGTCCGCGAAATGCGGAGAAAATTTTTGCCGTCGTCGGTTTTCAACGGCGCCGCGACGCGGAGGGAGGCCCAATATCCCGCCGGGTGCCAATTGGTGCCCAGGGCATCCACACCCAAGGGGTGCGTGTTTGCCGTCGTGGTATTGGCATAGGCCACCCACGCGGCCGCTTCATTCGTGAAACCTGAGCCGTAATTTACCGTAGTCATCGCCTGCCCGTTCATATTGGTGATCACATGAATGAAACTGGCCAGGCTCGTTGACCATGACCAATTGTCGGCGTCCTGCCGGTTGTAAACCCAGTGGTAATCGTCGGAATCAGAGCCGCCCGGAAAACGCAACGCGCGCGTGCCCATGTTGGTCAGCTCGGTAATGGTCTGCGGCGTGTCAAAAGCGCTGTCCCACACGGCCACATTCATCCCGGACCAGCGCGCGTCAGCCGTACGGATGGGCTGGCCGGCGTTCACCGTCAGATGGGTCAGGGCGGGAGCCGTGGCATTGACCAGTTGGATGTCATCCAGATAGAAGGTGGGCTCCGTCGAACCCACGGAATCCTGGATGGCGAAACCAGTGAAGTTCGTGGCATTCGCCACGCCGAGTGCCGACAATGGAACGGTGTATTGTTGCCAGGTGTTGGCAATCGGTGTGTTCAAATAATAGCGGCCAATCTGCGCGGTGTTCGTGCCACCCACGTCCAGAAGGCCATACATTTGGAGCTGTTGCCCGCCGCTTGCACCGCCGTTGAGCCAGAAGCTGATGAAGGCATAAGCGGTGTTCGTCATGTCAACATGACCCAGCTGAATGGCTCCCCAGGCGCTGGTAATGGTCACGCTGATGGAATCGCTGCCGGAATGGACCGGTGAAGTGTTGGCGAAGTTTCGCGTGGCAGCATAACTCCAGTCCTGCCAGCCACTGGTTAGCGAATCGGCATAGATCACCAGATTGTTCTGCGCCACGCACACCGCCGGCGCCGCCAGCGAAACCGCCAGAACGAATTTTGATATTTTTGAAACGATCCCACTCAAGGTTTGATTTCGCGGCAACATATCATGTTATTTTAACACAACTTGTTGTTTGCTCAAGAACTCTAACTCGCCGCCGGGCCGGGAGCAGCGCAAGCCAGGGATTGACAGGCTTGAAAAAACAAGCCGCCCCGATTCCTCGGAGCGGCTTTGATTATCGTCGGGTAGGGACGCCGCATCCGCCTTCGCAAAGTTACGGCGTGGCAAGACGGACGTCATCAGACGACCCAAGGGGCCGTCCCTACCTTAAATGGATTCCTGATTCGATTTCCGGACGCTTTCGTCCTCTGGCGCGGGCGGGCGGACGGGCGCCTGGGCGACCGGAACCTTGAAGGGGTTTGATAAAACGTAGGTCAAGCCGAGCTTGCGACGGAGCTTCCCGAGCACGGGGTGGCTGCCGTTGTCAGGGGGCTTGATGTCCGGGCGTATGATCTGATTGCCGTTCATTTTGTGTCCGAAGGTATGCAAAAAGCGTGCCCAAATTTCCGGACAGGAAATTGTTTTCCCATCTTGCTTTGGAGAAAATTGTGTCCGCCAATCGCCCCATTGCCTTCTAAACTGGCTATTTGTTGGACAGGAAAGTAAAAAGCCGCCCCGGAACACCGGAGCGGCTTTGAATTCTTCCGGTAGCGGCGTTTGTAAAAACGCCGACCGGTTCTCACCGCGCTTTCACAAGCGCGGCTACGTGCTATTTCTTCTTCGCCGGTTTGGCAGCTTCGTCTTCCAACGCGGCCTGCGCGGCAGCCAGCCGGGCCACCGGCACGCGGAACGGGCTGCAAGATACATAAGTCAACCCGGCGCGATGACAGAATTTCACGCTGTCCGGGTCGCCGCCGTGTTCGCCGCAGATGCCCAGCTTGATGCCCGGCCGGGTCTGGTTGCCCCGCTCAGCCGCAATCTTGATGAGCTGGCCCACGCCGCTCTGGTCAATCGTGGCAAACGGATTTTTCTTGATGATTTCCTGTTCCTGATACGGTCCGAGGAACGAGCCGGAATCGTCGCGGCTCATGCCGAGGCAGGTCTGGGTGAGGTCGTTGGTGCCGAAGCTGAAGAACTCGGCGGTCTGGGCGATTTCATCCGCGGTGAGCGCGCCGCGCGGCACTTCAATCATCGTGCCAACGAGGTAATCGAGCTTCACCTTCTTCTCGGCCATGACTTCCTTCGCCACGCGATGGACGACTTCGACCTGGAGGTCCAGTTCCTTCTTGAACCCGACGAGCGGGATCATGACTTCGGGTTTCACCTTGATGCCGGCTTTCTGCACCTCGGCTGCGGCTTCAAACACCGCGCGCGATTGCATCTCGGAAATTTCCGGATAAACAATGCCCAACCGGCAGCCGCGGAATCCGAGCATGGGGTTGAACTCGTGGAGTTCCTTCACGCGCTGTTTGATCTTGGCAACGGGCACGCCCATTTTTTTGGCCAGATCCTGCTGCGCGGCGTCTTCGTTTGGCAGGAATTCGTGCAGCGGCGGATCCAGGAACCGGATCGTGGCCGGCAATCCCTTCAATTCCTTGAACATGCCCGCGAAATCATCCCGCTGGTAAGGCAGGATTTTGGCGAGCGCGGCCTTCCGGTCTTCCTTGGTGTCGGCCAGAATCATTTCGCGCATGGCATCAATGCGATTGCCTTCGAAAAACATGTGCTCGGTGCGGCACAGGCCGATGCCCGAGGCGCCGAACGCGACGGCGTTGGCGGTCTGTTCCGGCGTGTCGGCATTGGTGCGGACCTGGAGTCGGGTGGCCTTCGCGCACCAGTCCATAAGCTTCTGGAAGTTCTGGTAGGTCTGGCTGTCTTTCGCCGCGAGAGACTTCTCGACGAGCACCTGAACGATCTCCGAGGCGGCGGTCGGAAGCTGGCCGGCATAGACATCACCGGCGGTGCCGTTGATGGAAAGGAAGTCGCCTTCCTTGTAGGTCTTGCCATCCACAGTCATCGTCCGGGCGGTGTAATCAATCTGCAACGCCGCCGCGCCGCAAACACAAACCTTGCCCATCTGACGGGCCACGAGCGCCGCGTGCGAACTGACGCCGCCCTTCGCGGTGAGAATGCCTTCGGAGGCAATCATGCCGCGCAAATCCTCGGGGGAAGTCTCGTTGCGGACGAGCAGGACCTTTTCGCCCTTGGCCGCGGCCGCATCGGCGCGATCGGCATTGAGATACATCTTGCCACAGGCGGCGCCGGGGCCGGCGGGCAAGCCTTTGGCGATGCACTTGGCAGCCTTCATCGCCTTGCGCTCGAACACGGGCGCGAGCACCTGGTCCAACTGGTCGGCCGGCACGCGCTTGATGGCCGTCTTCCAATCAATCAGCTTTTCCGCCTCCATCTCGATGGCGAAACGGACCGCCGCGAGGCCGGTGCGCTTGCCGTTGCGGGTCTGGAGCATGAACAGCTTGCCGTCCTGAATCGTGA
>JBKQOA010000192.1:0-4982 GCA_052145735.1 Limisphaerales bacterium | reverse complement strand
GCGCGATCACCGTCACGCTGCCCACGAATCCTTCCTCCTCGGCAATCACGGAGAAAATGAAGTCGTTGTGAGCCACCGCTCGCGGCAAATAACCCAGCGCATTCTGCGTGCCCTGCCGCCAGCCTTTGCCCGCCAGCCCGCCGGAGCCGACGGAAATCAGCGCCTGCCGGACGTTGTATTCATCATCCAGTTGTTGTTGGCGCAGGCGCTGCAACTCCGCCGGTGTGGCGTTCGGCGGAGCAAAATGGGTGTAATCCCGTCCAAAATAAACCAGCAGCCGGTCGCGCTGGTACGGCTGCATCGAAACCTGCCACCAGCCCGGCGGCAAAAATACCGCATCCACCAGAAACAACGTGGCGAGCAGACCCACCACGCCGATCAATTGCAGCAAATATTCCCGGGGTGTGCCGGCAACGAACATCATCACCAGGCCCGTAGGCAATAATACGAGCGCCGAACCCAGATCCGGTTCCTTCAAAATCAGCGCGGCCGGCAGCAGCATGAGCCCGATGCCCTTCCAGAAGTTGGCCGGCTGCCGCAGTTCATCCTCCGGCCGGCTCAGGAAATGCGCCATCGCCAGAATGAAGGCCAGCTTGGCGAATTCGCTCGGTTGAAACTGGAAAAATCCCAGGTCAATCCAGCGGCGCGCGCCGAAACGCATCGAACCGACGTGCGGAATCAGCACGGCGACCAGGCAAAAAATCGTCGCCCAATACACCATCAACGACCACCGTGACAGCGAGTGATAATCCGGCAGGCACAGCGCCACGCCGGCGCCGAGACCCAGCGCATACCAGACCATCTGGTGGAACCAGGTCTGGCTGTACCACGGCTTGAGCGCCTCCGCCGCATTCGCCATGGTGGCGCTGTAAACGAACATCGTGCCGATCAGCATCAGCCCGGCCAGCACGGCCAGTTGCAGCCGGTCGATTCGGGCATGCGGTTCGTTGATGGGCGTGTTGATCATTTTAATTTGCCGGTTCTGCGCGCCGCGCCGCCAGCGGGGCGGGTGCGTCCGGCTTTTCGCTGTTCAAAATCGCCTGGTAGATGTCGTGCGCAATCGGCGCGCAAACGCTGCCGCCGGAACCGCGGTTTTCCGACTGGACCATGACGATGACCGCGTAACGTGGATTTTCATAAGGCGCAAACGAGGCGAACCAGTAATCCCAGCCGGTCAACTGGCCTTGCTCGTTCTTGACCTGCGCCGTGCCGGTTTTGCCGCAAACGCGCAACCCGGGCACCGGTGCGGCGCGGCCCGTGCCTTCCGGGTCCTCGGTTTCAGCCAGCAGCGCGTCGCGCAGGATTTTATAGCTGCGGGGATGCAAGCCCAGAGTATCGCGCACCCGCTCGGAAGGGAAAAGGGTCGGCGCTTCGGGACTGGTCGGATCCTGCGGCTCGATGCGCTCGACAAAGCGCGGATACAAAACCTTTCCGCCGTTGGCGATGGCCGAATACACGACGGCAATTTGCATTGGCGTTATGGCAACTTCGCCCTGGCCAAAGCAAATGTTCGCCGAATCGCCGTCGTGCCAATCGGGGTTTTTTATCCGTTCGAGTGTCGGGAATTTCCCCTTGGCATCCTGTAGTGTTGGCAACTCTTCCCGCTGACCCAAGTGAAATTTCTCACCGAGCCGGATAATTTTCTCGATGCCGGTGCGCAAGCCGTTGAAAATAAAATAGGCATTGCTGGATTGTACGATGGCCCGTTTAAGATTGTAAGAACCCGGCGGCACCGTGTCCTTGATTTTTCTGGCGCCAACAAAAATGCAACCGTGCCATGGCTCCGCCGGATCCGGTTGTACCTGATAAACCTCATCCGGATTCAATCCATTTTCCAATGCCGCGAGCGCGGTGATGGGTTTAAAAATCGAACCCGGCATGTAGTTTTCATACGTGGCCCGGTTGATTTGCGGGCGTAACTTGGGATCGCTCAAACGCGCGGGGTCGTTGGCGGGATAATCCGGGTTGATCGCCGGCGACGAAACCAGGGCCAGCACGTCGCCCGTGCGCACATCCATGACGACCACCGCCGCGCGCGCGTCCGCGCCCTGGTGGGCCGCAATCGAGCGTTCCGCCGCTTCCTGGATGTCGAGGTCCATCGTCAGCACGACGTTGTCGCCCGGTTGCGGCTGGCTCCACACGTTCCTGGTTTCGCGATAGCCCAGATTGTTGACGAGCACAGCCTCCTCACCCGGGCGCCCGCGCAATTGCGCGTCGAACCCGGCTTCGACCCCGACCTGGCCGCGATAGTCCGGCAGATAGTAATTGAACGGGGAGGCGTCCTCGCCTTCCTTGGAACTGTCATCGCGCAGCACATAACCGAGCAGATGCGCCGCCAGCGTGCCGTACGGATAAGCCCGCACGGGTTGCAGGTCCAGTTCCACGCCCATGCCGCCGGGATATTGCTCCTCGAAACGCGCAATTTGCGCGTCGCTCAGGTTCTCCAGGATTTTATAAGGCATCGCGCGTTCCCGGTCGTAAGCGAGCCCGAAATTCCTCGGGTCGAGCGCGAGCGGTTGCCCCAATCGCCGGCCCACCTGTTTCACCACGCTGTCGGCCACCAGGAAGCGTGATTGTTCATGCAGCTGTTTCAACTGGCCGGGCGTGAGGGCAAAGGTTTTTCTGGTCAGCGAACGGCCAAGCCGTTTTTCCTCCGCGGCAATGCGTTGTTTCTGGTCGGCGCGCGCCTGGGCAATCGCCGCGTTGTAGGCGGCGTCGAATTGGGGACGCAAATCATCCAGGTACAGGCTGAGGCTGTAGCGCGGCCGGTTTTCGGCCAGGACGCGGCCCCGGCGGTCGAGGATTTTCCCCCGCACGGCGGGGATGCGCACGGTGCGATACGATTGCGTTTCCAGGTGGCTTTCATATTTGCTCGCGGAAACGACCTGCACCCACCACAGGCCGGCCAGCAAAAGGGACAGGCCGCCCGCCAGCGTCATCGCCAGGAGGCGGAGCTGCGGGTCATTGCGTTTCAGTTCGTCAAAAATCAGCATCGTTGCCGGGGGAGATAACGTGGCGATGGAGCAATGGAGTGACGGGAAACTCGCGTTTCCAGCACTCCCAAAGTCCCAAAGTCCGATACTCCGTTCATTTTCATAGTCGTCCGCGGCGGATCTCCCGGTCGGGACGGAAACTGGTTTCGGTCCTCGGCTGATAACCGAGCGCGTGGTGGCACCACCCGAACAGCGCAAACACCAGCGGCGTCGCCGCCGCACCGCCCGCCGTCATGACGATCCATTGCCAGAGCGAACCCCAGCCCAGCAGCGGTTGTTTCCCGGCGGTCAGCATCAGCAAAACGGACAGCACCGGCACGATGGCACTGGCCATGGTGCCGAGGACGAGTTGCGCGAACGACAACTCGCGCAAAATCAGGTCGCGCTGCAGATAAATCACAAAGCCGACGGCGTAAAGCGGCAGGATGCTGATGCCGAGCGGATTGGCGGACAACGCGTCAAACCACAGACCGCCCAGCACGGCGAGCAGTGAGACGGTGGCGAGGTCCGTGTTCAACGCCGCATACACCATCAGCACCGGCAGCAAATCCACCTGGGCGCCCAGCCAGTGGCGCAGGACGGGAAAGGTCGCTTCGCCGAACACGGCGAGAAACGCGGCGGCCAGGATCAGGATGGTTTGCAGGACGTTCATCAGTTGATTTGCGGATTGAGCAGCACCCAGACTTGTTCGAGCGCGCCGAGGTCAACGGAAAGTTTCATGCGCGCCTCGGTGTAAAGGCCGAATTCAACGGGGCGGGAATCCACCACCTGTCCGACGGGAATGCCCTGGGGGAAAACACCGCCGAGACCGCTGGTGAAAACGTTCTGACCGGGCTTCAAACTCGCGCCGCCGGACAGATAGCTCAAATCAACGAGCGACGCGTCCACCGGGCCGCCGGCGCTGATGATGCCCGTATCGCGCGCCGGATTGTCAACGACCACCGAAACGCGGCAGTTGGGGTCGCCGATCAAAACGACCTGTGAACGGGTGTAACCGACGGCGGAAATCCGGCCGACGAGGCCGGCGGCGGTCAACACGGGCAGGTTGGTTTGGATGCCGTCGCGGCTGCCCAGATCGATCTGGACGGTGCGCCACCAGTTGGCCGGGTCACGCAGGACGACGTTGGCGAGCCTGAGTTTCCAGGGCGCCTGCTGCTGCCAGCCGAGCAGGGAATGGAGCTGGTCGTTTTCACGCACCAGGGCGGCAGCCTGGAGGGCCTGGACCTGAAACTGTTCGTTTTGCCGGCGCAACCGGTCAATCTGCTGAAGCAATTCGCGCCGGGGCAGGGCGCTGTCCGCCAGGTCGGCCGGCAGTTGCTGCGCGCTGTTGGCCAGTCCGAACAACGGCAGAAACCAGCTTCCGACGGCAAGCTTCAAATGGGACACGGCGCGCGGCGGCAGGCTGAGAATCAGCAGTGCCAGCAGCGTCACCGCGCCAAGCGCGAGATATTGTCTTTTTCTAAACATCCTGCAACCGTCCCGGCACCAGGGCCGGGGTGTGCAGGCAAACGAGGCGGAAAATCAATATTTGGCGTTGGTCGCAACGCGCTTGAGGAATTCGATTTCCTGCAAGACGCGGCCGGTGCCTTCGGCAACGGCGCTCATGGGGTCGTCCGCGAGGTGGACCGGCAGGCCGGTTTCCTCGGCCACCAGCCGGTCTATGCCGCGCAACAGCGAGCCGCCGCCGGCCATGACCAGGCCGCGATCCACCAGGTCGGCGGCCAGCTCGGGCGGACAGCGTTCCAGCGTGAGGCGGATGGACTCCAAAATGCTCGAGAGCGGTTCTTGCAACGCTTCGCGAACTTCCTCGGAACGGATGGTCAGGGTTTTGGGCAGGCCGGAACCCAGGTCGCGGCCTTTGACATCCATGGTCAATTCCTGTTCCAACGGAAAGGCGGAGCCGATGCGGATCTTGATTTCTTCCGCGGTACGTTCACCTATCATCATGTTGTAGGCCCGTTTCATGTGCGCAGTGATCGTTTCGTCAAA
>JBKQOA010000191.1:0-64569 GCA_052145735.1 Limisphaerales bacterium | reverse complement strand
CACTCATCGGCCAAATAATTCTTTGACCGGGGGCGGCGGCTCTGTTTTGCTCGGGGTCATCGGATGAATTCACCTGCATCAACCGCTGCCACCCGCATCAAATACCCCCCGGGATTCCGCCCGCGGCGCGGGTTGAACTGGTTCATTCTCGGCCTCATGTATTCCTCGTATTACATGTGCCGGTACAATTTCCGGTTCGCCACGCCGGGCATGGTGGAGGAGTTTCATTTCAACACCTTCCAGATCACCAGCATCCTCAGCGCCTGGTCGGTCGCCTACGGTTTCGGCCAGTTGCTTAACGGCCTGCTGACCGACCGCATCGGCGGCCGCGCGGCCATGCTCATCGGCGCGTTCGGGACCATTTCGCTCAATTTCATCTACGGCTTTACCTCGTTTACCGGGACCTTTTCGACCTTTGCGCTCATCTGGCTGGTGAACGGCTATTTCCAGTCATTTGGCGCGCCGGGCATGATCAAAATCAATACCGCGTGGTTCAATCGCACCGAGCGCGGGACGTTCGCCGGCATTTTCGGCATCATGATTCAATCCGGCCAATTTGCCATCAACAACCTGGCGCCGTTTATCCTGGCCGGGTTCGCCATTGGCACGTGGACGATTGCCCAGAACGATTGGCGCTGGTTGTTCCGCCTCCCGCCGTTGGTTACTGCAGCCATGGCCGTGCTGGTGGTGTTGATTCCCAAGGAAACACCGGAGGAAGTGGGGTATCCCGGCTTGATCCACGATGAACTCAGCCCGAACGACACCGGCACGCGGGTGAGCCTCAAGGAATCTTTCGTCACCATCTTCACCCATCCGCTGATATGGTTTTACGCGGCGGCGTATGCCTGCACCGGTGCCGTGCGCAACAGTTCCGACCAGCTCGCGGTGCTTTATTTTGTGGAGCAACTCAAGCTCGACATCGCCAAAAGCGCCGCCGTACATTGGACGATGAACCTGATGCCGTTCGTTGCGGTCTTTGGTTCACTGACCTCAGGGATCATCTCGGATAAATTATTCAAAGGCCATCGGGCGCCGGTGGCGATGGGCCTGTATTCCCTCCAGTCGCTAATCGCTCTCATCGCCGCCGTGACCGTTTTCTCCGGCATCGTCGGGCCGACGCCGGTGGGGATTTTTCTCGGGTGCCTGTTCCTCGTGCTGATTTCGCTCGCGGTCAATTCCACGCACTCGCTGCTCGGCACGGCGGCGGCGATGGACATCGGCGGGCGCAAAATGGCCGGCTTCGCCTCGGGGGTGATTGATTCCTTCCAGTACTTTGGCGCGGCCATCGCCCTGCCGGCCACCGGCTGGTTGATTGACCAATGCGGCTGGGTCGTCTGGTATCCCACGATGGCCGGCTTCGGCCTGATCGGCGGCTGCGCGATGCTGCTGGTGATGCTGAAACAGCGGCGGCTGGCCGGGCAACCGGCCAAATCCTGAAGGAAACCCGCGGGAATGGTTGGGGTGAGCCGGCCGAAATTGCTCCGGCGAAGGCAAAAAAGATTTCCCCAACCATTTTTGTCACAACAAATTCTTTGACCGGCGTGCCCCGCTCTGTTTTGCTTCGTTGCCGTGCCCAATGTGAATCCGAAAACCGCGCCATCCTGAGTATTTTTGCGGGGAACCTGCATGTATCTCGGCATCATCCTATTTTTTCTGGCGGCGATTGTTGGCATTTATTTCTACAACAATCCGCTGGGCCACAGTCGCTGGTTCATGGTCCGCCGCTTCATCAACTGGTTTCCGCTGGGCATGACCTACGCGTTTTTATGCATGGGCCGCTACAACCTGATTGTGGCCAAAAGCGCCCTGGGCACGCTGATGTCCAAGGAGGATCTCGGGATCATTTTCGGGGTGGGCACGTGGGTTTACGCGCTGTCCTTTCTTGTCAACGGCCCGCTCATTGACAAAAAGCTGGGTGGAAAACTCGGGATGATCATTTCCGCCGTCGGCGCTTCGCTGGCCAACCTCGCCCTCGGTGTCCTGACCTGGCTCATCGTCGCCAGGAATTTAAAGGTGAACCTCGTTGCCAGTTATACGGCCCTTTATGCCGTGAACATGTATTTTCAGAGCTTCGGGTCGATGTCCATCATCAAAATCAAGGCGTATTGGTTCCATGTGCGCGAGCGCGGCGTCTTTGGCGCCATTTTCGGGACGCTGATTTCGATTGGCGTTTATCTGGCGTTTGATTGGGGCAGCGCGATCATTGCGCTGACCAAGGCGGGGGCTTCCGGCCCGCTCCACACGATTTTTGCGCCCGCCGGAGTGGCGTTGGATGCGACCTGGGCGGTGTTTTACATTCCGGCGGCCATCCTGATCATGTGGGTGCTGCTCGACTGGTGGCTCATCAAGGACACGCCGGAGGAGGCAAATTTCCCGCACTTCGACACCCACGATGCCTCGTCCGGCCAGATGCACATCGAGTTCAGCACGCTCGACCTGCTGAAAAGGGTTTTCACCAGCCGGCTGATGCTGTTGATTGCCTGCGTCGAGCTGACGGGCGGGGTCTTTCGCTACAGCATGACCCAGTGGTACACCATTTTTGCCGATGAAGTGAAGCAGCCGGGCGCCGAGTTTTTCTCGCAACATTGGGGGTGGCTGTTGTGCATTTTTGGCATCATCGGGGGCTTTGCCGGCGGCTTGGTTTCGGACAAACAGTTCCAGTCGCGCCGCGGGCCGCCAACCGCTTTGCTGTGCGGCTTGGTCCTGATCATGGCGGTGGTGATGTCCCTGTTCCTGTTTTCCCAGCCCATCGTGGTGGGCTGGGCGGCGGTGTGCATCGTCATGGCCTCCATCGGCATCACGTCGCTGATGTCCGGCACGGCGGCGACGGATTTCGGCGGGCGCAAGGCCACCGCGACGAGCATGGGCATCGTGAACGGCTTTGCCTATTTGGGCAGCGGCATCCAGTCCATCAGCCTCGGATTTTTATTGGCGAACAAGGGGGAAAGCTGGCATTGGTTGCCGCTTTTTGTGATTCCCTTCGCTGTCATTGGAACGTTCATTGCCGTTAAAATCTGGGATGACCTGCCTGCGGCCACCCGAAAGTACATCATCGATTTTGAGTAAAAAAGGCCTGAATCCGCCCAAAACAGGGCTTGACCGCCCGGCCGCAGGGATTTAAACTGAAACCGCAATGTTGAAAAACGCCACACAAGTCGTCACGCTGGTCGTCGTAGTTAGCGACGCCGTTGGCGCTTGTTGAATGGCAGAATTTAACAAGAACCCACGGCTGCAAAACGGCTGTGGGTTTTTTGTTTAAACCTGCGCCGCCGGCCGCAACTGAAAGAGCACATGAGCAAGACAACCGAAACCGCTGGATCCGCCTCCGCCGCAAAAACGGCTTCGGCGCGACGAGACAAGAAACCCGCTGCCGCCTCGCGCGCCAAGCTGGGCCCCACCATGGCCGGATGCGACATCCTCGTCGAGGCCCTCGAACGCGAAGGCGTGGAAGTTATTTTTGCCTATCCCGGCGGCGCGAGCATGGAAATCCACCAGTCGCTCACCAAATCCAAAATCCGCACCATCCTGCCGCGCCACGAGCAGGGCGGCAGTTTTGCGGCGGAAGGCTACGCCCGCGCGACCGGCAAGGCCGGCGTGTGCATGAGCACCAGCGGCCCCGGCGCCACCAACCTCGTCACCGCCATCGCCGATGCCTATTTGGATTCCTGCCCGCTCATCGCGATCACCGGTCAGGTCAACCAAAACATGATCGGCCGCGGCGCGTTCCAGGAAACCGACATCATTGGCGTGACCCTGCCGATCGTGAAGCACAGCTACCTCGTCACGGACGTGAACGACATTCCGCGCATCGTGAAGGAGGCGTTTTATCTCGCGCAAACCGGCCGGCCCGGTCCGGTGGTGATTGACGTGCCGAAGAATGTTCAGCAGGCCAAAACCCAGCCGGTGTGGCCAACGTTCGACCAGGTCAAGAAGGGCCTGCGCGGCTATAACCAGCCCGACCTGCGCGCGGACGACCTCGCGTTGAATGAAATCATGGGCCTGATCGAAAAGGCCGAGCGCCCCGTGATTTATTGCGGCGGGGGCATCATCAGCAGCGGGGCGGCGGCGGAATTGAAAAAGTTTGCCGAAGCGGCGAACATTCCCGTGACCACGACGCTCATGGGCATCGGCGGTTTCCCGGAAACGCATCCGCTTTCATTGCGCTGGCTGGGCATGCACGGCGCGGCCTTCGCCAACTGGGCCGTCAACGGTGAATATAAGCAGCGCACCAACCCCAACGATCCGATGGTGAAGATGAAGGACGGCGCGGACCTGCTGCTCGCGTTCGGCGTGCGGTTTGACGACCGCGTGACCGGCAAATTTGAGGAATTTTGCAGGCACGGCACAATCGTCCACCTGGATATTGACGCGTCCGAGTTGAACAAGAACCGCCGGGCCAACCTGGCCGTGGTGGGCGACATCAAGGACGCGCTCACGCGGCTCAACGCGATGCTGGCCAGGCGCCCGCTGAACAAAAAACACACCGCCTGGCTCGAACAAATCGCCGAGTGGAAGCAAAAGGCGCCGTTTACCTACGCCATCACGCAGGAAATCGCCGTCAGCGACCACATGAAGGACCATCTCAAAGAACATGAAGACCAGATCATCCTGCAGCAGATGGTGGTTGAGGCGCTTTATGAACTGACCCACGGCGAGGCCTACATCACCACCGGCGTGGGCCAGCACCAGATGTGGGCCGGCCAGTGGTACAAATACCAATTCCCGCGCCAGTTCATCACCAGCGGCGGGCTGGGCTCGATGGGCTTCGGTTATCCCGCCGCCCTTGGCATCAAGGTCGCGCATCCGGACAAGGAGGTGATTGACATTGACGGTGACGGTTCGTTCTTGATGAACATCCAGGAACTGGCCACCGCGCACGTCGAAAAAATCAACGCCAAGGCCATCATCCTGAACAACCAGCACCTCGGCATGGTGGTGCAGTGGGAGGACAAGTTCTACGCCGGCAACCGCGGCCACACCTACCTCGGCGATCCTGACAAACGCGCGCAGATTTATCCCGACTACGTGCGCGTCTGCAACAGCTTCAACGTGAAATGCGAGCGCGTGATGTTCAAGAAGGACCTGCGCCCCGCCATCCAGCGGATGCTCGACGCCAGGGAGCCGTATGTGCTGGATGTGATTGTGCCTTACACCACGCACGTGCTGCCGTTCGTTCCGGCCAACCGCACCGTGGCCGACATGATCTGGAAGGCGTGACCGCAGAACGACGGTTTTGAAGCGAACTGGAGCGCCGATTTCCAAATCGGCACCGCGGCGTAGTCCTACTATTGGGGCGACGCCGCATCCGCCTTCATCCCCATGGCATTCTCTTGCCGTCGCCGGCCCCGGGCCATTAGGCTGAGGGCATGAGCGCGTTTCCCGTCAGCCTGGAAAAAGAGGCCCAACTCACGCAACGCATGGCCGCGCTGGGCGTGCGCGAAGCCGACATCGAGGAAACCTTTGTCCGCTCCGGCGGCCACGGCGGCCAGAACGTCAACAAGACCTCCACCTGCGTCATGCTGTTGCACCGCCCGACCGGGTTGCAGGTCAAATGCCAGGCCACCCGGCAGCAGGGTCTCAACCGTTTCCTCGCCCGCCGGCTGCTGCTCGACAAAATTGAAGCGCGGCAGAAGGGTTACGTGGAGGCCGAACGCGCCCAGATTGAGAAAATCCGGCGCCAGAAACGGAAACGATCCCGTCGCGCCAAGGCCCGGATGCTCGCCGACAAAGCCCATCACTCGGACAAGAAGGAATCCCGCCACCGCGTCCAGCCGGAGTGAGACGCCTTGGACCGCAAATTTCGGGAGGAATTCCACGAGGCCCAATCAAGCAAAGCCGGCCCGTGAGAGCCAGGATGGGTCTTCAGGAACGGTCAAGGCGCGTAAACCGAGCGGTAAAAGCGCTGGCTGAATTTGCCCGCGTTCGCATCCGCAAAGGTGAACGGAGCGATATTGGTCTGTACCGGAACCCAATTGATCAGATTGGTGGAGGCTTGGACCACGTATTTGTATCCGGGCACACCCGCCACCGTAAAAGCGTACTGGCCGCCGGCCTGGATGGCGGGCGCCAGGGCGGCGGCCATCGTGGTGTAAACAGTCAATCTGGCGGTGCTGTTGGTTGAACCGTTCCGGTCGGTCACCGTCACCGAATAGACGCCGGCCTGATTGGTGGTGACGTTTTTCAGCAGCAACACAGAATTGACGGCGCCAGGCAGGGCGGCGCCGTTAAATGTCCATTGGTATCTCAAAGCGCCTATGCCGGTGGCTTTGATGGCAAAGGTCTTGTTCTGGCCAATCAGGGCGGCCTGGTTGGTCAACTGACAACCCAGCAGGGGCCTGCGGCCGCTGGTCGCTGCCTTGGTGTTGGCGGTGACAGTCACAGTGAACTTACGAGTCACGATATTGTTGCTGGCGCCACCATCATTGACGGTGACTGTGATGGTGGCCATTCCGATTCTGTTGACCGCCGGGGAGAAGGTCAGGCTGCCGGTGGTACTGGGACTGGTGTAATGCACCGTCGGATTGGGAATCAAACCGGGGTTGCTGGAGGCTGCAGTCACAGTGAGCTTTTGACTTTCGGTGATCGCGCCGGAAGAGATGCCTGACAAACCGACAGTTTGCAGTCCGGCGTTTTCATTGATCGAGAGATTGCTGATGGCGTCCAACGTCGGTGGCTGGTTCGGCGGCACCTGGTAGGAAATTTCGCTCGAGAACGGACTTTCCAACCCTGTGGCGGAATACGTTGTCGCGGCAAAATAGTAGGTTTTTCCCTCAACCAGGCCGGAGATGGTGGCGCTCGTTACATCGCCGACGGAAAGCTTGTTGGTGTAAGTGCCGGATGCTCCGCCGTAGTAAATGTTGTAGCCCGCGATGTTTGGGTCCGTGCCGGGACTCCACGCCAGTGTCACACTGCTGGAGGCCAAGGCCGGAAATGGCAGGAAAACCAGGGCCAGAAGCACGAAGCGGAATGCTCCGGGTCGCGTTTCCGAGCCGGCTCTGGCCGCGTCTTCGGATTCAAACCGGGCTGAAAAAATGTCATATGGGTGTTTGCGCATCATTCCGTTAAAACCAGGCAACCCGCCGCCATCAACCAGTCCGCGCCTTTCTTCTCCATGCCGGTCTTTCCGGTTTCTCCGTAAACCAGTCTTGAAGTCACCGGCGAAAAACAGCAGGCGACACGGAATGAATTTACCGCGGTGTAACGTTCATTCTGAGTCCCGCAGTGCGGGACAACCCAATTGTTAAATCACCAGGCAGACAAAGAACACAAAAAAAGCGCTTTGATGCGAAGACCGGGGAGCGCCGATTTCCAGACGGCATGGCTGTCCGGAGGAAGAATCCGAACTCCGATGAATAGCGAGGGCTGGACATCGCCGGACTCGAAGCCGGAATGATCCGCGGTCCGGTGGTGAAATAAATCCCGAATTTGTCGGTTTGCATGCTTGTGATTCGGGAGAATGTGCTAACATCCTCGTTCATGAACATACTTATCGAAGATGCCGAAACGCTCCAATATCTGACCGGCGACAGCCGATGGACAAAAAATGTCTCCGAAGGCAAAACCTTTGAGGCAACCAGAACCGCCTTTCAGGCTGCCAAAAGAGAATCAATTGGCCGGTTTAACATCGTTTGTTACATCCCCCAAACGAGACAGTTCATCAACTTGGATCACGGCCGCGGCCGGGGTCCGGCGGAAGCCGAAGCCAGCCCGGTGGTGACGAACGCGCCGGTGGCATTGGCAACATCGGCGGCATGAGCCGGAGCGCGACGTGGCGCATTCCCCAGGCTTCAACCGCGAATGAACCCATAGGACACGGACAGGAGTGCCGGTCCGTTGCGTCGAAGTTTTGCGAAGCCGGATGTGGCGTTCGCCCGGCGGGGCGAGGCTCCCGACGAGCCGGTTCCTCAACCCCTCAACCTCCGTTCCATTTTCCGTCCCGGGCGGGGGCTGCATTTGGACATTGAACCCGCCGGGGTTTTCCCTACGCTGGATGACATGAGCAAATCCAAAACGCCGGCTACGGGCGAGGGTTATCTCGGCGAAATCATGGTCCACAAAATCTCCCGCGCAGTGGGCGTGGTGGAGAACGTGATCGAAGCCAAGGCCGGTTGGCCGCCGCAGATCACATTGAAGCTGAAGGATGGCACCTGCAAAAAAGGCAGGCTCAGCGATTTCCGGGAGCCCAGCCACGCCGAGCGGGAGCAAATCTCCTCCGCATAACGGGTTGTCCCCCAAGACGCCAGGGCGCGAAATTTTTCTTGTCGCGGCTGATCGCGGCGAATCCCGCGATATGGGGGAAGACGGAAGTGTGACGAAGATGGATACTGCGACCCAATTCGGGACACGCGAATTATCCCGATATAACTTGTGCCCCGCGGTTCCGGGTGTAGGGTGGAATAGCTAACGGAGCATCGTTTTAGAGGCGTCCGACGGCCTCTCGTTCAGGGGTTTTCCCTCTCCTCTTATTCCCTGCACTGCGATGCCCGGACCGCAGGGGCGGGCCGGAAACCGACGTAAACCACGACCAGAAAGAACAAAATGATGACCACTGCCACTGAAAAAACTCCCTCTCCCCCGTCCCGCCAGCCGGGAACCATGAAATCAAGGCCGGTTGCGATTGCCAAGGTTGCCATGGTTAAACCGTTGAAAACACAACCAGCCGCATTCTCCCGGGTGGAGATCGAAACCAAAGCTTACGGGATTTGGATGGCGCGAGGACAGGAACAGGGCCAGGACCAGGAACATTGGTTCGAGGCCGAACGCCAGTTGCGGCAGGAGTGAAGAACACGCAAGGATGGAAGTTCGGAGACGGCAGTTGGGGAACATCCAATTGCAACGAACCGGCCTGAAGTGAAAGGGAAATGAATGTCGCCGCCGACAACGGGTGCTGTTGAACCGGGAACCCGTCGCAAGACCGCGTTGATTGTGGAAGGTGGAGCCATGCGCGGGGCTTGGGCGGCAGGGGTGCTGGCCTTCCTTTATGAGCAGGGCCGGCGGCAATACGACCTCGTCTATGCGGCTTCTTCGGGCGCCTGTTCGGCGGTTTATTTTGTCGCGGGAATGTATGAACCGGGTCTGAGCATCTGGCGCGAATACGCCTGCAAGGTGGTGCGCAAAACCAATCTGCTCCGCCGCAAACCCATCATTGATCTGGCCTATATGGTGGACCATATCTTCCGCCAGCATGTTCCGCTTTCGGTCGAGGCCCTGCAAAAGGCGCCGACGCGCTTTTTCATCGTGCTGACGGATTGTCATACCGGTGAACCGGTGTATTTCCACGTTTGTGATGACCGTGTCTTTGCCGCGCTCCGCGCCACATCCACCATGCCGCTGGCGACGCGCGGGTTTGATTACGTGGACGGCCAACCGTTCGCCGACGGCGGGGTTTCGGACCCCATTCCCCTCCGGCGCGCGATCGCAGAGGGCGCGACCGACATCACCGTGGTGCTTACGCACAAGGTGACTTTCCAGCTCAAGCCGGTACCGCGCTGGCTGGGGCGGATTGCCTACCCGGAATTTCCCAAGGTGGCCCAAGTCTGGACGGCCCGGCAAAATGTGAATTATAACGCCGCAATCGAACTTATGAAACAGCCGCCGGCGGGGGTGCGCATCCGGGTTTTCAGCCCGATCCGACCGATACCGGTCGGAGCTCTCACCATTGGGCAGAAACGCATTGAAGCCGCCCTGACCTTGGGACACGACGAGGCGCTGGAGCAGGCGAAGGGTGAATGGGAAAACATTCAATATCCAATGTCGAACGCCGAACCCTGAATGACACCGTTTGGGCGTCGTAGAACTGCGCACTCCTAATTTGGCGGCGCGCAGAGGACTGAGGCGCCCCACCTTTTGTGTGTTTCGCGGTTTATTTCTGTCGCCCACTGGCAGGGCTTGTTTTCATTCCCGCATCAATCCCAAGATTTCACCGCGGGCTGACATCTATCGGACCTCCAGCCCCTCAATCCGTGCTTATCCGTGTCCATCCGTGGTTGATGAATTTCGCGGTCTTTGCGTTTTTTTGCGGCAAAGCCATTACCGCGCGCTTGGTTTCCACCCACTGCTCCGCCGAAGGTTTGCTGCCGGGGTTGCGGTTGGCAACGCCGCGAAAGGCGTCAATCTGTTTGTAAATATCAGCGCGGGTGAGCTTTTTAGGAGTGGCCATGCGCCGATGTTGTCACAAACCGGGGCCGGGAGCGAGCCAAAACGGATGGTCGTTTGCCGAAGGTCGATGGCCGGCCGGAAATCTGGCTTGATCCCGGCTGGGAACCAAAAACGGCCTTCTGCATCCTGGCAACATGGCAACCATCAAACATAATTTCATGATCGCTGCATCCGTGGGAAAGGTCTATGCCGCTGTGACCACGCTGGAGGGCTTGAACGGCTGGTGGACGACCGGCACCACGGGCAATCCCGACAAGGGCGGCAAGTCACGGTTCGAATTCAACAACGGCCTGTACAACATCATGCAGGTGAGTGATTTGCGGCGGAACAAATTTGTGGCCTGGAAATGCTGCGAATCCATTTTTGCACCGGGCAAGGAATGGATCGGGACGCGCGTGACGTTCAGGTTCTCCCGCGACAAGGACCGGAACACGGTGGTGAAGTTCGAGCACGGCGGCTGGCGGAAGGCAACGGATTTTTACGGCCTGTGCAATTTTCATTGGGCCCGGTTCATGGTCAGCCTGAAGTCCCTGTGCGAAACCGGCAGAGGCGAGCCGTACGTGCTGTAGGCTCGGGTCCGGGGTCTGGCGTCCCGGAGATGGGAGATGGATTGAAACGAATTCCTTTTGCCTGCCGATTCTGTTTTTGCAAGTCTGTGGCCATGTTCGAGAGCACCATCCGCCGGATGCCGCGTCCGCAGGACGTCATCCCCATGTCCACACGGCAACTGCGCGAGGCGTTTCACCTCGCCGGTCTTTTCGCCCCGGGCGAGCTGCGCGGCACGTTCACTGATCTCGACCGTCTGGTGGTCGGCGGCATCATGCCGGTCAAGCCGGTGGAACTGGTGAACCACAGGGAAACCGGCCGCGCGTTTTTCCTCGAACGCCGCGAGTTCGGCGCCATCAATGTCGGCGGGGCAGGGGCGGTGCATGCGGACGGCCGGACGATCTCACTTGACCGGCTGGATTGCATTTATCTGCCGATGGGCACGAAGTCGGCAACGTTTGAGAGCGCCGACGCCAAGCACCCGGCAAAATTTTATTTTCTGAGCTGCCCGGCGCACGCGGTGCATCCGGCGGCGACGATGAAGCCGAAGGACGCGTCGCCGGTGCCGCTGGGGGCGCCAGCCACGGCGAACCAGCGGACGATTTACAAATACATCCATCCGGGCGGCATCCAAAGCTGCCAGTTGGTCATGGGGTTCACGGAACTGGCCGGGGGCAGCGTCTGGAATTCGTTCCCGCCGCACACCCACTGGCGGCGCACGGAGATTTATTTTTACTTCGATCTCGGTGAAAATGTGCTGACACATTTCCTGGGCGAGCCGCAACAGACGCGGCACCTGTTTTTGCATGATGAGGAAGCGGCGTTGTCGCCGGGCTGGTCCATTCATTGCGGTTGCGGCACGGGGAATTACAAATTCATCTGGGGCATGGCGGGCGAGAACCAGGTGTTTGACGACATGGATGGCGTGAAGCCGGCGGATTTGCGGTGATTTTTCGGAGGGTGGAACTCTGCGACGCCCTGACTTGAACAATTATTGGGGCTCGTGGAACTTGCCGCTCCGAACTCAATAGAAACACAAATCATGGAAACGAAACGTTTTGCGGACAAGGTCGCCATCGTCACCGGAGCTTGCCGGGGGATTGGCCGGGCCATTGCACTTGCCTTCGCGCGTGAAGGCGCCCACGTCGTCAGCATCTGTGTCGGCGATCCGGCTGACATTGCCGCCAGGATGAAAGCCATCGGTGGAAAGTTCACGGCTTTGACCGAGGATTTAGGCCAGCTCACGCAAAAGGGCGCCGCCGACCTGGTTGCCCGGGTCGTCAAGGAAGCGGGCCGCGTGGACATTCTGGTGAACAATGCCGGCATCATCAAACGCGCGCCGATTGTTGACCATCCGGAAGCCGACTGGAATGCCGTTATTCAAATCAACCTCTCGGCGCCGTTTTTTCTTTCGCAGGCGGTGGCCAAATGGTGGCTCACCGGCGGGCGGGAAAAATCACCGGCCGATGCGCGCCTCAAGGTGGTGAACATCGCTTCCCTGTTGTCGTTCCAAGGCGGGATATTCGTGCCGGGTTACACCGCCAGCAAGAGCGGCATCGCCGGTATCACCAGGGCCTTCGCCAATGAATTGGCCAGGGAGCGCATGAACTTCAACGCCGTGGCTCCCGGTTACATTGCCACCGACAACACAAAGCCCTTGCGCGAAGATCCCGTCCGCAACCAGGCCATTCTCGACCGCATTCCCGAAGCCCGCTGGGGTTCGCCCGAAGACATCGCGGGAGCCATCCTGTTCCTGGCTTCGAAAGAAGCCGATTACCTGAACGGCACAATCATGAACGCGGACGGCGGCTGGCTGGCACGCTGACAAATTTTTCTCGTCAGGGATTTCGGGTTTGGTAGGTTCCCAAGTCGCCGTTCATTACCCATGAAAAATTCTCCCACTCGTTTCGCCGGGTTCATGGCGGTGATTCCATTCTTGATCAGTTTTCAACTGCGCGCGCAACCGCAGGAATTTCCCAGATTCAATCAGGATGCGCTAACCGCCAGGCTTTCAGCCGAAATCAATCCGCTGCCTGTGCTGGCTGTGATGCAGCGCGTGGCGGACTGGCAAATTGAACATCCGGATACGAACCGTCCGACCGGCTGGATTCAGGCTGCCGGTGACGCCGGCATGATGGCGCTGACCGGTATTTCCGGTGACCCGAAATACCGTATGGCCATGCTTGCCATTGGCGAGACGAACGGTTGGGGGTTGCCGGAATACAAGGGCCGCAAATATCACGCCGACGATCAATGCATCGGGCAGTCCTGGACGGAACTTTATTTTTTATATCGGGAAAACAAGATGATTGCTCCGTTGCGCGAACGGTTCGACTTTATTCTGTCCCATCCCTCTATCGTGTCGAACTTGGATTTCAGCCAGTCCCAAGGAAGGGCGCAGGAATTGTGGTCATGGTGCGATGCGCTGTTCATGGCGCCGCCGACGTGGATACGGCTTTATGCGGCCACGGACGATCCACGGTACCTTGATTTTGCCGTGACGAACTGGTGGCGCACGACGGACTATCTTTACGACAAGGAAGAACGCCTCTTTTTCCGCGACAGCACCTTTTTCCAGAAGCGCGAGGCGAACGGGAAAAAGGTTTTCTGGAGCCGCGGCAACGGCTGGGTGATGGCCGGACTTGTCCGCGTGCTCCAATACCTGCCGATGAACCATTCGGACCGTCCGCGCTTTGAACAATTGTTCAAGGACATGGCGGATAAAATCCTGACCTGCCAGCAGCCGGATGGGCTTTGGCGCCCAAGCCTGCTCGACCCGGATAGTTATCCGCTCAAAGAAACCAGCGGCTCTGGTTTTTACACCTACGCTTTGGCCTGGGGTGTGAACCAGGATTTGCTCGATCGCGCAAAATTTGAACCCGCTGTCCGCAAGGCGTGGGCGGCGCTGGTCGGCTGTGTGGAGGCCGACGGCAAATTGACCCACGTTCAGCCGGTCGGCAGTGACCCGAAGAAATTTGCCGACGATTCAACCGCGCCCTATGGCGTCGGCGCGTTTCTGCTCGCGGGCAGCGAGATTTACCGACTGGCGGTTTTAGACAAAGCGAAACCGGTGGTGGATCATCCCGCGGTGCCGGCGCCACCGCCGGGTCAAAAACCAGTGGATTTTACCGTGACTTGGGAGCGTGCCGTCAAAGTCAAAGTAACCAATCCTGCACCGTTCCGCCGCGACAGTGAAACGGTGGAATTGAATCGCTACGACAAAAACAACAGCAATCTGATGGGCGGCGTGCGGTTCTTTCCGAATTTATGGTCTGAAACCAATGGAGGTGCAATCGCCGTGATGGACGCGGTCTCGTCGCGGATTTTGGATACGCAAATTTACGCCACCGAAACGAATCTGGCTACGGACAAACTACTGTTCCAGGTTGACCTTGCGCCGGGCGAGACGCGGACGTTTTACATTCTGGACGCTTCGGCCCTGGCCGCCGTGCCGCCGCCCATCGTGAAAACGTTGGCGCGTTACGTGCCGGAGCGGATGGACGATTTTGCCTGGGAAAGCGACCGGATTGCGCATCGCACCTACGGTCTGGCACTCATCCCGGCCGAGGGGACCGTCAGCAGCGGCCCGGATGTGTGGATCAAAAAGAACCGCGGCCTCATCGTGGACGTGATGTATGCCACCAAGCATTATCACGAGGACAACGGCGAGTTCATGGATGATTACCGCGTTGGAAAAAGCCGCGGCTGCGGAGGAAACGGCATCTGGGACGGCCGGAAGCTTTACACCTCCAGCAACTACCGCAACTGGAAGCTCATCACCACTGGCCCGATCCGGTCGGAATTTGAGCTGACCTACGATGCATGGGACGCGGGCAACGGGCGGAAGGTTTCCGAAACCAAACGCTACAGCATTGACGCCGGCTCATGGTTCACCAAGGCGCAGAGCACGTTTGCCAGCGACGACAAGTCGCCACTGACCATCGGCGTCGGACTGGCCGAGCGTGCATGTCCCACCAACCGCGAGGAGTTCATCACGCACGATCAGGACGAAGGCTGGATGAGCTACTGGCAGCCGGAGGATCAACCGAAAGGCATCATCGGGGATGCGATCATACTGCCGAAAGGCAGCGTGAAGGAATTCACGAACGATGATCCAGACATGCCCGATTCAAAAAAGCACGCCGCCGTGCCGCAGCCGACACACGAAGGTTATCCGCCCATTCGAAACATGCTGGCGATTTCGCAAGCCGAGGTTGGCAAACCGTACACGTATTATTTTGGCGCGTGCTGGGACCGCAGCGGCGATTTCACCAACCATTTGCAGTGGGAGAATTATGTGCGCCGGTTTGCCGAACGGCGGGACCAGCCTTTGCAGGTGACGATTGGAAACTGAATCGGCGGAGCGCGGACAGCTTGTCCGCGCTGAAGTTCAAGTTAAGCCTGGCATTGCCCCAGCGCAGGTTGGGCCGAAACCCAAAATCTGCGACGAATCGTGGGCTCTTTTGTTCGCACTCGCGGGCAAGCTGCCCGCGCTCCTAGACTTTTGCCTGCGCGATGGCTTTCATGGCCCCGGCGGTGAGCGCGGTGATTTTCGACCACGCCTTTTCGGTGACGAGTTTGCGCTCGGCCATCCAGGAACCGCCGATGGCGGCGACCTGCGGCAGCGCCAGATAATCCGGCAGGTTGGCGGCGTTGATGCCGCCGGTGGGAACAAATTTGACACCCGTGTGGGCAAATGGTCCGGCGAGCGCCTTGAGCATGGCCACGCCGCCCGCCGCTTCCGCCGGGAAAAACTTCAAATGTTTCCAGCCGAGGTCGAGCGCCCGGCCCACTTCAGTCGGCGTCATGACCCCGGGAAAGAATGGTATTTTATTTTTGTGTGCCGCCGCCAGAACCGCTTCGTTCAATCCGGGCGATACGCCAAATTGCGCGCCAGCGTCCACCGCGCGCTGCACCTGTTCCGCGGCAAGCAGCGTGCCGGCGCCGATGGCGACGGCAGGCAGGCTTTTGCGGATTCGCGCAATCGAGTCAGCGGCGGTGCGGGTGCGGAACGTGACTTCCATGACGCTCAATCCGCCGGCGAGCAGGGCTTCGGCGAGCGGCACGGCGTCTTCGGCCTGGTCGATGACGGCTACGCAGATGAGCCGTTGTTGGAGGAGGGCTTCGGTGTTCATAAATTGCGCTGTCATAATACCGGAATTGAGTCGTGAGTGAATCTGAAACTGCAATCGGCGTTCGATTGAATCGTCCTCGTCCTCGTCCTCGATTTTTCGATTAAAATTTCGAGGACGACGACGAGGACGATTTTCAATTTTGAAAAATTCCCGCCGTTGGTAATCTGCGGGCAAAATAAAACCATGAACTTTTCCATCGAGCACATTGCCGTTCCCGCTGCCAATCCCGCCGCGTTGAAAGACTGGTATGTTCGCGTGCTGGGTGCGCGACCGGTCTGGGACAACGGCCAGACCCCGCCCGTCTGCCTCATCGCGCTGGGCGGGGCGTGGCTGGAGATTTACGCGGCGGAGGCGCCGCCGGCCGGGCGCGGCAACAACAAACTGGCGGGCTGGCGGCATGTGGCATTGCGCGTGGGTTCCCTGGACGCGGCGAAGGCCGAATTGAGCAAACGCGGCGTGAAATTCGACGAGGACATCCGGCCGGCGGCGGGCGGGGGAAAGGTCTTATTCTTCGAGGACATTGAAGGCAACCTGTTGCATCTGGTCGAACGGCCGGAGGATTCGCAACTCAAGTAGTGCAGGTTTTTCGCGTGTAATTTTCTCTTCGACTTTGCTGACGGAGAAGGGAAGCCTGTTTTTCTACGCGCCTGAGCCAACCTGGAATAGCCGTGCGACGGCGCAAATGATTCACCTGGCCCGCAGCAGGAGCACGGGCACGCGAATGCTGTGCCGGACGCGTCGCGACGCGCTGCCCAGAAACAGATCGGCGAGGAAGCCGTGGCCGTGCGTACTCATGGCCACGAGGTCGCAGCCCTTTTTCTCAACCCATTTGACAATCTCATCACCCGGCTCGCCATAGGCCAGTTCCGCTTCGGCGGGAATGCCGGCGGATTTAAACTCCGAGCAAACCCGGTTTAAATACGCGGTGTCCTCGGCGATCTCGGGGCTGACCGCGTCCGGTCCGAAGGTTCGCGCCGCCCAGCCGTCCGCCACGTGCAGCAGCACGACGCGGCTCTGCGCGAGTTTCGCGAGCGGTTTGATGTGCTCGATAATGGCACGGTCGGTCGGTGTGCCGTCCAAGGTCACGAGAATGGTTTTATACATGCGTCAGCCTTTTTAGTCTATCCACCGCGGATAACCTGCCAAGCCTGTTTCACCGCGTCCGGCAGACCATAAAAGTCGAAGGCCGTGATCAGCGCCGCCGAGCCCCAACCGGCGATGAGCAGAAACCAGCCCAGCCGCCATTGTCCCATCCGCCTGCGGGAACTGGCGAAGTGCAGCAGGGGGAACATCGCGAACGGAAGTTGCAGCGCCAGCACCACCTGGCTCAGGACGATCAGATCGGTGATGTTATTGGCTCCGCGAATGCCAATATAGATGGCCGTGGGGATGATGGCCAGCGAGCGGGTGATGAGCCGCCGCACCCACGGCTTGATTCGCCAGTGCATGAAGCCTTCCATTACAACCTGGCCGGCGAGCGTGCCGACAATCGTGGCGCTTTGCCCACTGGCCAGCAGAGCCACGGCAAAAAGCGTGCCTGCGGCAGCCTTTCCCAGCAGTGGTGCCAAAGTCAGGTAGGCCGCTTGAATCCAGTCCGTTGAATCGTTGAACTGGACCACCTGTCCACCGGCGGCGGTGACGCTGGTCTTGCCAAAAAAGACAATCGCGGCCAACACCAGGATGGAGGCGTTGATCAGGAAAGCCACCGACAGATTGGCGACGACGTCATAGGTGTTGAAGCGGATCGCCTTTCGGATGGATTCGTCGTCCTTCTGGAATTTGCGGCTCTGCACCAGCGCAGGATGCAAATACAGCACGTGTGGCATAACCGTTGCGCCGATGATCCCGATGGCCACATAAACCATGGTGGCCGAACCCAAAGTGGGCAAAATCATCGCCCGGCCCATTTCCAGAAAGCTGGGCTGCGTCTGCGGCAGGACGAAAATCTCAATATAGTAGCAAATGCCGATGGTCGCCACCAGCAGCAGCACGATGGCTTCGATGGTGCGCATTCCGAACCGCTGCATCGCCAGCAGCAACAGCACGTCCACGCCCGTGATGATGACCCCCCAGAAAATGGGGATATGGAACAACATGAGCAGCGCCACGGCGCCGCCCAGGACTTCGGCCAAATCGCACGCGATGATCGCCAGTTCCGCCATGAGCCAGTTCGGCACCCGCGTCCACTTGGGATACCAATCATAGCAGCATTGGGCCAGGTCGCGCCCGGTCGCTATGCCGACCCGTGCGGCGATAATCTGCAGGAAGATCGCCATCAGGCTGGCTAGGGCGACCACCCACAACAGCCCGTATTTGAACTGGGCACCGCCTTGGAGATCGGTTCCCCAGTTGCCCGGATCCATGTAGGCCACGCTGACCAAAATCCCCGGGCCGAAGTAGGCGGCCATTTGTTTCCAAAAGCCGGCTTTATGATGGGGCACTTTTACGCTGCTGTGCATTCCTTCCAGCGACATGGCTCCGGGGCGCGGAACCATAGCGACTTCGGTCGCCGCAGGTTCACTCGAGTCCGTGGGTGGGTTGGCTTCTTTACTCATAACGTCCTGTTCATTTGTTAAAATCTGATGGTGATTCCAGCAAATGGATTGAAATCGGCGGCGGCGCATGTGACTCCGAAATTACAACCGCAATCGAGTTGGATATTTTCCGTCACCAAAAATTCAAGGCCAGTGTCAATGGTTCCAACCCAACCGGCGTGACGTTCCGTGCTGATGTCGCTGAAAAATTCCAGATAACCGCTCAGCTTGCCGATGATGGCGTGATCGAAGGTGATGGAGTTGAGGAAATCTTCGTGATAATCGCTATCGCTGTCGTCGCGCAGAAAGTTGACCGCCGTTTCCAGACCCAGGTCGAAGTCGTCCGGTAATTTCACCGCCAGCGGGAAAATTATGCCGCCCTCGACCGCGTCGTTGCCGAGGTTGTCAGTGCTGGTTGGAAATTTGACGAACGGCAGCAGCGCGAATGCCGTCTTCCCGCCGTCATTGCCCCACAAATTGACTTTAAGCCGTGTGGTGAAGTCGCCGAAGCCCGACTGTGTGGTGGTTGTGCCCGGCGCGCCATCTTGCGTGCGGACGTTCAGGTAATTGTTGAAAACAAACTGGACATCAACATTATTGAACAGACCGGCTTTGAGGTTGAACGGCGCGACATTCCAGGCCTTTGTGGTTGTTCCATGAGTTTTATCATAGGTGTAATTTGCAAAATCCATTTCCAGTTGGCAATGGCCGGCGTCCACCGTATAAGGCGACTCGGTTTTGTCCGGCCGGTCGGGACTCAATTCGCGCATCAAATTTTCCGGTACGGGATTAAAAAGGTTGCAGCCGCTTTTGTCCGGCGGAACGCTGTTGGTTTCCTGTGCGTGTGCGTCAAACGCCGCGGCGCAAACCGTTGCAGCAATGACTATTCTTTTTATCGTCTGCAAAATAATGTAGCAGAGAATACATTACAAACCCAAGCTGTCAACAAAATATTTAGCTTTGGTTACAAACTTAACCCTCGACTAAAACATTCCCCTTTGTTTTAATCAGAAAAATGATGCCGCGTTCCAGACCAAAAACGCCCGCGTCCTCGCCGGGACTGCCGGCGGAGAACTTCCGCCGTTCCCGCTGCGATCGCGCGAATGAAATTGCGGAAGACTACGTGGAAGCCATCGCCGATTTGGTTGCTGAAACGGGTGAAGCGCGCGTGGTGGACCTCGCCCGGCGGCTGGGAGTGACTCACGTCACTGTGAACCACACGATTGCCCGGCTGCAAAAGGCTGGATTCGTCACCGCCCAGCCGTATCGCGCCATTTTTCTCACGGAGAAAGGGCGGGCTTTGGCGGCAACGTGCAAAAGCCGGCATGAGACGGTAGTGGCTTTTCTGCGTTCGCTCGGCATTTCGGAAAAGGTGGCCGAGATGGATGCCGAGGGGATCGAGCATCACGTCAGTCCGGAAACCCTGGCCGCATTTGAACGGCTGTTGAAAAGGCGTTGATGAACCCGGTGGACATTCAACCCATCGGCAACGAACTGGCCGTCAAGTGGGACGACGGCGGCGAGGATTTCATTCCGCTGGAGAAACTGCGGCGGTATTGTCCGTGCGCGGGGTGCAAAGGCGAGGTGGACATTCTGGGAAACGTTTACCAGAACGCGGAAAAGGTCCTGACCCCGAAGGCGTTCGAACTGGTGCGCATTGTGGCGGTGGGTGGTTACGCGGTTCAGCCGGTGTGGGCCGACGGCCATTCGTCGGGAATTTATTCCTTCGATTATCTCAAGCGGGTGGCCGGGGAAAAACCAGGCGCGTAAAAAGGAAAACGGCGCGTTTCAAGCAACGCGCCGTTGAAATAACCGGAACAACTGTTCCCCGGGCTTACTGCACCTGCACCCGGTAGAAGCGGATGCCGCCGCCCGTGGTGTCATGGTATTCCATGATGGTCCCGTTGCCGCTGTTGGTGGCAATGGTGCTCCAGATTGGCGTGCTCAGGCTCGGCGTACGCAGGATGACATATTGTTTGCCGATGGCACTCGGCCAGCTGATGACGCAATCAGACGTTTGCTGGGCCGCCGACGGGTCGGTGCCGATGGTCTTGAAGTACGACGTGGGATCCGTCGGGTCGGTGCCGGCCAGATATTCCTGCAGATTGTTCACGCCATCGCCATCGGCGTCGGCATTCGTGGCCGATAGCAGGTTGTTCAGAGTGAGGAAATAGCGCAGGCGCCATGAATCCGGGATGGCGTCACCCCATGAGGAATTGGTGCGGGAGCTGAAGGTGATCAAGCCGGTCGTGGCCTGTTTGGGGAACGAAGCCAGGCCGTTGGGCGAAGCCGAGACGTGATCGAAATGGACCGCATACGCGGACAGGCTTGTCGCATTTGTTGGAATGGTGATGGTCAAGATGCCAACTGTGACGTTGTTCGAAAGTCCGGAGATGCCGCTGTTGAGCCAGACGGCGGAATAGTTGCCATTGCCTTTCTGGTCGGTCGTCCAAGGCGAGCCGAGGGTCTGGTTGTACGAGAATGAGACCGGGGTCGTCAGCGCCGGCGAACCGTCCAACGGCACCACGCTGAGATTCAGCATCAACAGGCGCAGGGGATAATTGCCAAAGATGCTGGCCGTAATCGGTATCGAAATGGTCGAGCCCGCATTCGTTTGAGCATCACCGGCGATAAAAACAACCTTGGGCTGGTTGGTGATGGAAACATAGGAACTGGAACTGTTCGCCAGGCCGAGTGATTTGGCGGTGACCAGAGATTTGGTTGCCACGTTGGGATTGAACACATTGGGGATGGTTTGTGCAACGCGGACACCATTGGTCCAGAAGCGCTGGAACCAAAAGATGTTGGATTCTTCGATGGAACGACGGTAGGTGACGTAAACGTCGCACACGTCCAGCACACCATCGCCAAAAGCGATTGAATTGATGGTCGCGTCGTCATTGCCATTGAACAAGGCGTTCAACTGGGCGATATTCAGACCGGTGTTATTGTTGGTGTAATAACCGGTCTGCCCGTCCAGCGTGCCAATATTGCCGCAGGAATCCATGGCGTCGAAGAAATCGCTGCCGGCGGGCGGATAGTTCAAGCCGTAAATGGCCGATTCAAACACCTGTTCCACGTCGGCGTTCTGCAAATTGGTATTGCCGAAGTCGCCGGCGTTGAACCAGCGGAACGGATACGCATTGCCGACGAGATATTTGCGCTGGCCGATGGTGACATTCTTGATGGAATTGATGGCTCCGCCGCCGAGCGACCCGTTGGTGGGGGCGTAGATGAACACGGACGAACCCGGCGCCCCGATGCCGTCCGAAGTGGCCGAGGGCCGTTTGATCTGGATTTGATAGGTCTGCCCGGGGCCGGCGCTTACCGGCACCTGGAAGTTAAAACCGCCCACGATGACCTGTCCGCCGGACTGGAGGAAGAGGTCGTCATGCGCCATGGAGTATTTAATCAGGTCCTGCGAGGTCGTATCGTAAAGATTGGTCTGACCCGCGCGCTCCACCCAGCCCACGCCAATCAGGTTGTTGGCCAGGTTGGTGGTGATCAGGCTCACAAACGCATAATTTCCGTCAAGTTCTAAAATCTGGCTTGGCGCCGGCGGGTTGACTGCATAAGCCTCAAACATCCACGGCGGAATCGGTTCATATAAATTTGCTTCGCCGGGAATGGGCTTGATCAGCATGGACACAAAATCGAATGCGCCCGGGGCGATGGCCGGACCGGGGTTGGGGCCGCCATTGGTGACAGTCAGGTTGAATTGCATGCTGTAAATCAAAGTGTTCGGCAGCGGCGACAAGGTGACCGGGGCGTAGAAAGTCTGGCCCGGGGACGCAACGAAGTCGCTGGAAGCTTCACCGGAGGAGAAGCCGAAGCTGATGCTGTTGGGGACAAAGTTGGTGCTGGAAAAGGTGGCGCTGTACACGGCGCTGGGTTGGTAGTTATTCCGGAAAGCACGGACCTTGAACGTGAAATTGCTGCTGATGGTGAGCGATATCACATTGGTGAGCGACGGGCTGTTGGTGGCGAGCAACAGGCTGTGGGTGTAATTGGTTGTCCCGGGTGCATTGGTGGGGTCAACGCCGTCAAGCGAATACCAGAATACGCAGTTGGTCGTGATGTCGTTGATGGTGAACAAGCCGGCATTGTTTCCCACGATCAACGGATTGGCGGTAATAAATTGGAACCGCGCTTGGACAATCGCACTGTTCGGACTGCCGTCATTTTTCTCGCCGATGGCCTTGACGGTGACGTCAGGCATCATGGGTACGGCTGTGGGGTTGACCTGGTACGGGAACAGGCCATTCGAGTAAGTTGGCGGTGTCGGGCTGGAGGCAGTGGGATCGGGAATGGTGCCCACCAACGGAGTGGCGCCAAACGTGTAAAACGTTTGACTGGCGACGGTCCCCAGGATGGCGATGATCACATCATTGTTGAAAACAAACGACGAACCGGTTTCGAGAATTGACGTGTAATTGCCGTTGGCATCAATCTGAAAATTCACCCAGCCAATTTCCGGGGCGGGAACCTGGGTCGGCGGCGGCGGGGGCAGGGGCAATCCGGTGCCGGTGAGCTCGCGAATCGTGTGGTAATAGTCTTCGGTGGTGTAAATGTTGCCGCTTGGAGCGAAAACCACACCGTAGGGCATACGACTTTCCACGTCACCTTTGATATCGGGCATTTTGACGGTGCCGTCGGCCCAGCCGGGAAATTTGCCGGTTCCAGTGACCCAGTCATTGGAAGTGACACCGTAGAGATTGGTTACGACGCCGTTGGCCAGCACGGCTTTGACGCGGTTGTTGCCGTAGTCGGTGACGATCAAGGTTCCATCGCCCGCTTCGGTCACGTTCATGGGCATGTATAACATGGCGCTGTTGCTGGACGCTCCATCGGTCCCGATGGGATTAAAGTCGCCCCGGCCATGGAATCCGGCGTTGGTGGTGACGATGCCGGTAAGGGGATTGATGAGCAAAATGCCGTTGCGACCGGCATCACAGGCGGCAATGTATCCGTTCTCTTTTACAACAATGCCCTGTAGCGATGTGCCCGCTATGCCAATGGTAGCAATGGTGGTTTGGACGCCGCCCGAGGATATTTGGATCAGCTTATTGCTGGCGACGGTTGCGTAAATGTTGGCGGCGGGATCCAGTGCCATTCCGCCGACATTGGTCAAGCCGGTTGCATTGGTGGCAATCAAGTCGCCGAAGTTGTCGAATTCCACGATGGATCCGTTGTTGCCATTGCCGCGGTTGAGGACATAGATGTTGTTTTCGCTGTCCGCCGCAACGCTCACCGGCTTGTTGATCATGTTGGTGGCGACGACGGCGAACGTATAGGTCTCGCCGGCTGCAAGGTCGAGCATGCGGATTGCATTATTATCCCGGTCGGCCACCAGCAGATAATCGCCGGTGGCGTCCATTGAGATACCGCAAGGGGTGTGAAATAAAGCCTGGCTGAGGGTGATGCCATCCACATTACCGATATATTTCGGTTTGGCGCTGGGGTTGCCACCGCCGAGTGTGGCCACGGCCGGTGCGGCAACAAGGTTGGTGGCGGCCAGCAGCAACGCGGCCATCAGGGCGATGCCTTGCGACTGCCGGACGAGATGCGTTTGCCCGAAGGCCCGCGACACGCGCTTGAGCATTACAGTTCTCATAAACAGATTTGGTTGTTAATTGCCGCTCACGGTGATTTCATTACCGGGGGATGGACATAGGTTAATGACTGGATTTGCTGAATTCGCCTGGCACGGGGGCAGGATTGCTCCAATCACCATGTGGTTCGGCGCCATCCCAGACTGAGCGCGGGTCCATGGGAGATTTCATCAAATCCGGCTTGGATTGGAGAAAATCAGCGTTGGCCAATTGTTGGAAGTCGTTATTTTTGATGATGGTAGGCGTCATGAAGATGATCAAATTGTCCTTGTTCATGCTTTTGCTTTCACTGCGGAAAGCCCATCCCAAGCCGGGAATATCTCCGAGGACCGGCACTTTGGTGTAGGAAGCCGTCGGGTTGTCCTGGACCAGGCCGCCCATGACCAGCGTATTGCCATTGGGAATCATCACCTGCGAATCAATCTTGCGGTAATCAAATTCAGGAACCGGGTAGGAAGTCGAGGGATTGCCCGCCCCACCCGAAACCGTGACGTTAATATTGCCGAAAAAGCTGGAAACGATGGGAACCACCTTCAACCAGATGAAATCGTTGGCGGAAATGCGCGGAGTCACCTGGAGGATGGTGCCGATGTTGGAATAAGTGATGGAGGAACTGCCCGCCGAGTTTTGTGTTCCACCGGTGATGTTGATCACCGGGTAGCTGCGGGTGACTTCAATGGTCGCCATCTGGTTGTCCAAAGTCACGACGCGGGGGGTGGAAACCACCTGGGCATCGTAAGACGCATTCAGGAGCGAAAGCACGGCATGAGCGCCGTCGGCATTGAGGAACCCGATTCCCGGAGTGAAGCCGCTGACGGTATTCCAAGACACGCCGCCGGCACCCTGGATTATGTTCAAGACGGTTTGCTGACTGGAACTGGGGGTGGTGGTGGCAGTGTATCCGCCGCCCGGAGTGGTGGTGGTCGTGGCGGTGCCGGGAAGGCTGACGGCCGTAGAGGATCCCCCCGGTTGGATCGAGCCGTTGCCAAAGTAAACGTTTTGCGCTGCCAGTGTGCCGGACCAGTCAACGCCCTTCGATGTGGTGGGATTACTGGAAATCTGGACCAGTTTGGTTTCAATCAAGACCTGCCGCGTGGGTTTGTCGAGTTGCTCGATGAGTTTGTCCAGCGCATCCTGCTCGTTCTCGGTGGCGACGACAACCAGCTGGCTGGTGCGGGCATCGGGCAATACCTTGCTGCGCTTGTCCGTGAACGAAGCCTGGATTGAATCCACCATGTTCGACGTGCTGGCGTATTTGAGCTGGATGACGCGGGTGGAAAGCGGCAGCGGCGCCGAGGGATCCTTGGTGGTGATGCGGGAGATCTGGGTCTTGTGGTCGGAAATGAGTTGCAAACCGTAGTTGTCGAGCAACGCCATGAGAGCCTGCTCGGCGGTGACATTTTCCCACCGGATGGAGAGCGTGGGTTCGGGCTTGACCTGCCCATTTTGGTCCGGCTGGCCGTAACCGATCTTCGGATCAATCAGGTAATTGATGCCCGCCTGGCGGGCGAGGTTTTCAATGGCGGTGGTGATCGGAACGTCCTGAAATTGGATCAGTGGTATGCTGGGTGGCGCTTGTGGCTGGGAACTGGCGGTGGCGGCGGCCTCACTGCCGGTGGCAGCTGGCGCCGCGGTCGTGGCGGCCGCTGGAGCTTCGGCAGTGGTGGCAGCTGGGGCCATCGGCGAGTTGGTCGTGGCCTCGCTGCCGGTGGCAGCCGGCGCCGCGGTCGTGGCGGCCGCTGGAGCTTCCGTCGCGCTGGCCGGGGGGGCTGCTGGCGGATTGGCGACCTGGTTGGAATCGGTGACGGCGGCGGGCTGATTCGCGGGCGCGACCTGGTTCGTGGTGGCTGAGTTTGTTGCAGTGGTATCAGTTTGGGACAGTGCCCCCTGTTGCCATGCAAGGCATCCCAGCAGTGTGGCGATCAGTATTTTTGTTTTCATACTTTTGTCTCCGGTCCGGCTCCGATTCGGTTTTTTGTTGAACATGAACTGTAAATTTTCTGGTGGCGTCCGGCCATTTCGACCGGTCGTCTCTTGTGTTGCACGGATGAGGAAAGAAAGTTTCATGCCAGCAGGCGATCCATGTTATGAAAGACCGGTCCGCGCAGACTGGTCAGAAATGAAGTGGTCGCGTCCATTTTTGGGATTCACGGGTTGTCGTTGTATTTCAATTCGTGAATTGAGCCGCCGGATTCGATCACCACGGAATTGGTTTTGATTTCAATGCAGCGGATATGAAGCCGGCCCTGGGGAGTGACCAAATCCTGTTCGTCGCCCACGCCGATGGTGTGGCTGTTGATAATGGCCAGCCGTTGATTCGAGGAGCCGGAAATGCCTCTCAAGACAAGCGAGGACACGTCAGCCACATGGGGTTTGCCTGCGGTGGCGCTTTCATACGGCCGGTTGGAATCGGGGAAAAACGGGTCGCGCCCTTCCTTGGGATTGGTGGGCATGGTGAACACGGAACGGGTCACCACCTCCGGCGCGGCAGGTGCGGCGGCCGCCGGCAACACCACGACCAACGCGGCCGCAAGGCCGGCCGCCAGCGCGCTTTTGCAGGGATTAATGCACCGGTTCATATGATTTGATCATGAGGGGTTGGGTTTTACCAGGGCGACAATGTCCATTTTAAATGACAGTTTCTCGCTGCTGCTGTCGGCGGTGGGCATGGGTTCGATGATCAGGTTGACCATCCGGGCATGCGGGAAATTATTTTCAAAGCCGGCGATGAATTTGCCCATATCGTGGTAATAAGCCGTTCCATTGATGGAAAACCGGATTTGTTTGTAGGGGAAGGCCGGCAGCACGTCCACATCGCTGACGGCCGGATGGCCGACCTCGGGAATTTCGACCTGATACTGTTGTTTGAAACGACGGATGGTGTCATAAGTCCAGGAATAGAGATCGCCGGAGGCCATGTCCTCCTCGGTATGGGCAAGAGTGGCGGTTACTTCGGACAGGTCGTTTGCCACCACTGTAGCGTTGGTGATGGTGTTCTTGATACTGACCAGTTTGTTATCCGCGGTCTTCTTGGCTTTGGCAATCTTGTTAAGGGAGTCATACTGGGGCTGGATCAAGCCGAAATAAATCAATCCCAATACCGCCAGGGTGACGAGGGCGACAATGATCAGTTGATTGCGTTTTTCTCGGGATATTTTTTTCATCGGTAATTCTCCGGGAAACTGCATTCCAGGGTAAAGAGCACAAACGGTTTGCCAGTCAGGACCGATTGGGGCGGCGACAGAAAGACCAATTGGACCCCGTTGGTTTTGTTCAGCACGGTTCTAAAGTAGGAAGCTTCGGCGACGGCTTCCTTGAATTTATTGACCTGATCTCCCGGGTTGGTGCTGGAATCCCGCGCGTCCAGCGATACCGAGATTTTTTCCTTCACCATGTCGGGGCGTCCCAGTGTAATGCGGCCGTTGTCATTGGTCTGCGCTCGCGCTCCGGGTATGTACGAATAATTCTGATCCACCCGAATCCGCATCAGCCGCACGCCGTCCACATTGATCTGTTGCAGGGCATTGAGCAGGTTGCCCTGTAGGAAGCGGCTGTTGCTTATTTTTTTCAACGCTTCCAGTTTTTCCTTCATGACCGCCAGGTTCTTCTGGTCCGACTGAACGTGCAGGAATTCATTGGTGCGCGCCTGGATCTGCGTTTGCCGGTCGGCCACTTCCTTTTTGGCCAGCATGGCTCTGAGCTGGAGCGAACTGCTCCAGACCAGCATCAGCGCCACCAGCAGCGCCCCGCCAAAGATCACGCGTTTGACGGGATCATGCCGGCGCAAATCCTCCGCGGCCTGGGCTTCGGCAAGCAAATTGATGCGAATGGGCATATTTCAAAGTCCGTTTAAATGGCCGCCAGCGCGGCGCCAATCGCCACGCTCAATTGCGGGCCAACATGTTCGATTTCCACCGCCTGTTGTCCAGGCAGGGCCAGTTGCAAAGACGCCGTCGGGTTCCACGTTTTGCAATCCACGATCAATTCCGTGTGCAGCATCTGCAGAATCATCTCCGACCGGGCCGATCCGCCGGTGACGTAAACCTGCGATATGGGACGGTCCTGTTGGTGTTCAAAAAAGTCGAGTGAGGCGCGCAGCTCGCGTCCCAGGGGTTGCACCTGTGTTTCGAGCGTGGCCTGGACTTCCGGCGCCATGCCCACCTTGATGCCCTCGGCTTCGGCGTAGGTGATGTTCATGGCCTCGGCGAGCCCCGCCGTCAATTTGTCGCCGCCAATGTTGACCATGCGACTCAGGACCAGTTCGCCCCGGTCCACCACGCAAACCGAGGAATGTTTGAAGCCGACGTCCACCAGCGCGACTGATTCGCTCGCAAACACCTCGGGCAGTGCCAGCTCAAAGGCATTTACCGGCCCGATGAGGCCGGGCACAATGTGGTCCGGCATCAGGCCGGCATCGCGGATCGCCGTCTGAAAATCCACAACCAGTTGTTGCTTCATTCCGGCCACGAGCACTTTCAATTTTGGAATCGTGCCTGCCTTGAGGGCCTCGGCGGGTTTTTTCGAGGTCTTCGGCGAAAAAATGTGACAGTCAAAAACATGGTTCGGCATGTCCTGCTGCAAATAACCCTTGGTGTTGTTTTTCAGCACCAGCCGCATTTCGTCCATCGGAATCTGCGGCAGTTCCACCTGCCGCACCACCGTGTCGTCCAAACCGGTGGCCAGGGTGACCAGCTTGGTTTGCGATTCGAGCGCCTGGGCCACGGCGCGCAAATGTTCGGTGAGCAACTCCGTGGAAATTTTTTTGTCGTAAATCGGCGCGTCGAGCAGCACAAACCGGGTGAGCGCCAGAACTTCGCCCCGTCGTTCCAAAAGAATGGCTTTGGTTGTCCGGCCGCCCAGATCCACCACCATTATCTGGGCCCGCTTCTTTCTCGTTACGCCGTTTAAAAATGGCAGTGCCATGCGTCGTTGCAGTGTTAATTATCTCTCTGTTGGAATTGCGAACAGCAATTCAATCGAACCGGGGAATGGTTGAGCAACTGCCGCGCCAAGTCAGCCTGCCCGGGTGGTCTGTCTTGGAAATCGTTGCCGTGCGAAGTTGATGGGCGGGGGAAATCCTTCAAAACCACCGGAGTTGTCCCGACCTAGGGCGGGAGGTGTCTCGGAACTTGCCGGGCACGTTTTATGCCAGCCGCTGCGCGCGCGATTTGACCTCGTTCAAAAACGTTTCCAGCAAGGGTGTTTTGCGCCCGCGCCACAGGGCGCCGATCACCACCGGGGGAAAACCGTTCAATGGCAGGGCGCACACCTTGGCCGGCAGCGGCTTTTTCGGAATCGCCACCGACACGCCGATGCCCAGGCCATTCGTCACGTAAGCTTCAATCAAATCCGTCGAACTTGCCTCGATGCTCGGAAACCAGTCCACGCCCCGCTTCCGCAACTGCTCCTGAAAAATTCGGGGAACATTCTCCGCCGCCGGCAGGCAGATCAGCGGCTCGTCAATCTTGTCGCGCCGCCACAATTCCTCCGCCGACCCGAGGCCGCTGCTTTTTTCGACGAGCAAAATGAGCGGCAATTCCAGCAGCGTCAGCGAATGGATTCCCGGCGCCGTCTTCTTTTCAATCAACGTGATGGCCAGGTCGATTTCATCCCGTTGCAGCCATTCCTCGAACTGGCTCGGAAAGCCCTCGCGCAATGACAGTTTCAACCCCGGAAATTTTTTGCGCACGTCCCGGAACAATTCCGGCAGATGATCCCGCAACACAATCGTCGAGGCGCCAATGCGGATGTGCCGCGCCTGCCCGCCCTGCAGTTCGTCCGCAACTTTTTCGAGGTTCGAAAAAAACGGCCGGACGAATTCGAAAAGCTTTTCCCCCTCCGGCGTCAGCGCAAACGGCCGCCGCTGGAACAGCGTTGCGCCGAGGAACTCCTCGAGCTGGGCCACCTGCGCGCTCACCGCCGGCTGCTGGATGCCGTAGGGAATGTTCCGCACCGCCGGCATGATGCCGCCGTGCCGGGCAACGTAATAAAACAATTCGAGGTGATGAACATTCATCGAGCCAGCCGATGTCGGCCCAAGTTTTATCAATTAACCCTGCCACCGCAAGTTTGGATAATATGATTCTCGAAAAGCGACCATGAAAATTATGAAACCCCATGCCAGACAAAATATCGCACAGGCGAAAATCCTTTTCGCTCTGCTGTTCGCTGTGACGGTTGGAATTCTTGGCGCTGGTTGTTCCGTGCATATGTGGCGAAGCGGTTGGGCAATCCATTCCTCAACGTTAGATGCGCACGAAACGAAGGGGTATCGCCAACCGGTCGCGGCCAAAGATGCCAATGGTGATGTCGTATTTGAGTATGATATTTGCCTCAGTCGTTATGGAGCCACCGGGAATTTGAATGATAATGAACAAATCTTGGGACTCAAAAGGATCACCAATATAGTATCGCGAAGGGCATTGCAGCCCATTACGAATATTTGGCCGCTCAATGCCGGAGATATTTATCCGAACGCAAAGAAGGTTTATCCCGGCGCTGGGAACAATGACACTTTTGTTCAGCCCGGTCATTGTCTGCCGATCTTGCGATGTAACATGAATTCGGATAAAAGCTTGAGATTTCCCACTTCGGAATGTGTCGTTTGGGATGGCGAATATATTTGGTATATTCCGCCACAGCATGCCAACGATATGCCAATGGCCGCTGTTCTGTCACGAGAGACAATTCACACACCGGTTTATCTTTATCCGGTAAAGGCTGTCTTGTTTCCAATTTGTTTCATAGGTGACGTGTACTATATGCCAGTCATGTATTTCTTCGACCGCTGATTATTTTGAAGTTGCTTATGAATGACCCAAGCACAAAATCAATCGTTAAACCCCAAAGCCGGACCCTGCTTCACGTCCGGCATCTTCGGAGGACAAAATGAAATACAGCGATGTCCAAAAACTGCATGAGGCCGGGTTCATCACCGAGGGGCAGCGGCAGAATATCATCGGGCATTTCCAGCTCAAGGAGGACGGCGGCGGCAAATTCCTGGCCATCGTCTCCGTCATCGGCGCCGTGCTCATCACGGCGGGGATCGCGTTGCTGATTGCCGCGCACTGGAACGAGATTCCCCGCGGCATGAAAATCACCGCCGGACTTATGCTCATGCTTGGCTTTCACGCCGGCGGCTGGTGGTTGCGCGAGGTGCAGGGCAAATACCGGAAGACCGGCGAGGCGTTGCACCTGATCGGGTCGTGCCTGTTCCTCGCCAACATCGCGCTCGTCGGCCAGATTTACAACATCGTGTCGCGTCCGCCGGATGCGTTCCTGCTCTGGTGGATCGGCATCGCCGCCCTGCCGTGGCTGCTGCGGTCGAAAGCGCAACATGTTCTGCTGCTGATTGCGTTCGGCATCTGGTTCGGCTTTGAGGTGAACGAACGCGGCGGGCTGATGTATTGTGACTCGGACCGTCAGGTGCTGCTCTATGCGTTGCTGGGGCTGGTTTATCTGGGCGCAGGATATTGCCTCCGTGCGGCAAAATTTTCAGAAATTGCCGGGGTGACGGAAAAACTCGGCCTGCTCGCGTTTCTGGTTTTCACCTATCCGCTGACGTGGAAAGAGTTCTTTGGCTGGGACAATCCCGAAATCCGTCAATGGCTTTTCCCCGCGCTCAGCCTGTTCGCGCTTTTACCCCTTGCCGCCGGAATCAGAAATTTGCGCGCACTGACCAGTCAATGGCGCTGGACGTGGTTCGCGGCGCTGTTGGGGATGATGGTTTTCATGGCGACGGTCTGGTTCGGGTGCTGGCAGTTGGACCGGGATGGCGGGTCGCGTCACTTTTTTTGGGGCGAATCGTGGAGCTACCTGGGCGGGACGCTCGCGCTGTTCGTCTTTTGCCTGCTGCAAATCCAGATCGGCATCCAGGAACGTTCGGCGTTTCTCGTCAACCTCGGGATTGTGTTCGTCGCGCTCGACATCATCGCTGCCTACTGCGACCTGTTCGGGTCCATGGCCCGTACCGGCGTGATGTTTTTGATTTCAGGCATTTTCCTGATTGTCTTCGGTGTTTATCTCGAAAAAAAACGGCGCACCTTGATGAAACAAATCAAATCACAAACCACAGGAGCAAAAGTATGAAAAATCCAATCACAACAAACAGTTCGGTCCGCGCGGTGGCCAGGCCGATGTCCATGATCCTGCTCGTGGCGTGCATCAGTCGTTTCCCGGTCGCCGCTGAACCACAAGCCGGCCTTGCGCCGGGGCAGGAGCAGCGGCTGGAGCTGATGAAATCCAGGGGGCCGGACGCTTCGCTGACCATCCTGCCGGTGCGCCTGGGAGGCAAGCCGTGGGATCGCGTGACCGAGGTGGTGGGCGTGCTGCTCGAACGGCAGGGATTAAGAAACATTGAGCTGGGGAAGATTTCATTCACACCGGCTGAAACAAATATGGAAAGTTTGGCCGTCGCCGTCGGTGCGTTTGTGAAGGCCAATCCGATCACCACCAGTTATGTACTTTACGCCGAATACAACGGCAATCATCAGACTGGATTAAATGAACTGCGCGCCGTCGTTGTGGATCAAACCGGCGCGGTCGTCTGGACGGATCGCCAGACGCCGCAGGATGAAGCGTTCAAGAAAATGGGTGAGCGGGATCCGATGACGATGTCCGTTCTGCTCGTCGAACGGCTGGGTCCGCAACTGGGCCTCTCCGAAGCCACGGCCAAGGCGGCCAAACCGGGCAGGCTGGCGGCCCTCCTGGATCAGCGCAGCGGACTTCCTCCCGAAAATGAAAGGGCGGCCCTGCCCGAACGCCTGCAGGCGATGAAACGAGCGCTGCCCGGCGCCACGCTGCTGGTATATCCGGCGCGCGTCGGCGGGAACCAGGCCAGTGTGCCGAGCGCAACGAACGTCGTGTGGCTCATCAATCAGTCGGGTTTGTGCAAGGCGGCGCAAGCCGAACAGACCGTTGTCCTCAAAGCTTCCCAGGCCGATCCAAACGAGTTGAAAGCGCTGTGGGGTTTGGCGCGCGAGTTCAGGGATTACGTTCGCGCCAATCCGCCCGCGGCCGATTACGCGCTTTACGCCGACTACGTTTTCAATCCGCAAAATTCAGAGCAGGGGTTTGTGCATTTCGTCGTGTGCGACCGCAAGGGCGAATGGGTGATTGTGGATATGCAGAACTCGCATCATCCCGATTACCAGGGCATCGGGATCATTTCCCGCGAACGCTGCGACCAGCTGCTGGCAAAACGTCTGAAAAGCTATTTGCAGTGAACACCATCGAAAAAATGGCATTGCGGAATGGCCAATGAAATTTTGAACCCCCAGCCAAAACAAGAAATGAAAGGAGCAAAGTTATGAAGACGGAATTAGCCATCGAATGTCTGCTGCTTTCAGTCTGCCTTGCCAGCGCTGCAAGCCAGGCGGACTTTTCCACTCTGCTGGCGGCGGCCAAGTCCTACTTCACTGCCGCGCAAGCCGGCGATATAAACACCATAAAGAGCGCCTGCCTCGGCAACAACGAGCAGAAAGAGTGGACCATTCAGTTCGTCCGCGGTTGTCTGGCTTCCGGCAAACTGGACGCCGCGGCCACCGCCCGCTTTGGCCGCGATGCGACCGTTGACGCTTTCAAGGATGACCTCCGGCGAACGGCTGCGATGATCCCGGACGCGCTGGCCGCACTCACGAATTGCGAGGTGAAAATTGATGGGACAAACGCCACCATCGTTGCCAAGCCGGGCGCGGATGGGCACACACCTGATCTGCTCGATCCCGCACTCAAGCTGCAACAGGTGGCAGGCCAATGGAAGGTTGTGCTGGAGGTGGACGTCGCCAAGTCTGACTTCAACACCGACTTGCTGCAAGCGATGGCCGACAGCCAGGAAAAGTGCGCTGCGGACATCAAGGCCGGCCTCTATAAAACCGCCGTCGAGGCGCAACAGGCGCAGATGGCGGCCATGACCAGCCAATTCATGCAGAAACAGAAAGATACAAACCAAAAAACCGACAAATAGGTTCAACCAGTAAAAGAACAGGAGTATGAAGACAAAATTCGATGGATGGACTTCAAGATTTTCCATCGGACTGATTTTCTCGCTGGCGCTCGCGGCGAATTCCAGTTGGGGCAAGCCGCTGCCGCCGGACAAGCTGGCGTTCGTCGGCCTGTGGAAAACCCCGACCGGATACGGATTGGATTTCAACACCAATGGCACGGTGAAGATTACCGAGGATTACAATTGGCAGGAGATTCCCGGCTGGTTCACCGTGTTCCAGCGTGATTGGAATGAGGACAACGTGCCGGTGGCCGGTGGCACCAATTATTCCGCCACCGTTTGGGATGTGGAATTTCAGAACGATGACTTCCTTTTGATTTACGGCCCGGGTGCCAACCGCCGTTACAAGATCAACATCTATCCATACACGGAAACCAACGGGACGAAGATGGTTTTGAACGGCATGGAGTTCACCCGGCTGCCGCGTGAAGGATTGAGCACACCGGTGCCGCCCAGCGATCCGCTGGACCTGCCCATCGCGAACAAAGCCCTGGCGGCGCGCATCGCCGGCATCAATCAAATGACAGATCAGAACGCATTGGCCAGGCTGGCTTGCACGGACAAGGAATCCACCGTGCGCAAGGCTGCTCTCCGAAAAATTTCCGACCCGGCTGCTTTTGGCAAGGCGGCCTGTGACGCCAGAGAATCTGATGTTCGTTGGTTGGCCATCAACCGGGTGACGGATTCGGTTGTCCTCATGAAAGTGGCTTGTCAAAATAACGGGTGGGATGGCTACCTCAACGCCGCCGCCGTCGAAAGGCTGAACGATCAGGCCGCCTTGTTTCAATTGGCGCGCGATGCCACGAACTGGCCGGGCTTGTGGACCGTGCGCAACCATGCCACGAGCAAGCTGATGGATCAGGAGGCCCTTGCCACCGTGGCGTGCGAAGAGCACGAGCCGCAAATATGCCGCACGGTGGTCAGAGGTCTGACGAATCAGGATCTTCTGGTGAAAGTGATTCTTCATGGAGGAGATTTTTGGGCTGTTCGCAAGCAGGCCTTTAACAAACTCGATCCGGCGCATTTGACAGCGCTGGCGGCCCAGACGAAGGATTTAGCCCAGGTCCTCGCCGTAAAAATCAAGTCGGGCGAGCTGAACTGGGATCAGGTCTTCAGCCCGGAAGGTCTCAACACAAACGGGCCCGGTAACATTGTGGGCGCCGCCGCGCTGGTCAACCGACCGAAACCGGACACCAATGCCGTCCTTGCCATTTGCCATCGCCTGGCAACTCAAGACCCCGGCACGCGCTGGCCGGAACTGGTGGATTTGTTGAATCGGTTCGGCGACCGGGCCTTGGCGGAAGACTATGTGAACTCCGGCGAACACGAACTGATATTCTTTGGCGCCAAATGGGCGGATAACCACGGCTATCATCAAGCCGGCGGCTTGCATCCCGGTTCCACGCGGGTTCGCCTGGTCGCAAATGATGAACGCCGTTAAATTTTGAAACCAAACCAACAACGAAAGGAACATGACCATGAAAAATAAATTATGGCTGATGACTGTGTGCGGCACACTGCTGGCCGCCGCCGCGCCGGGACAAAATGCGCCCGTAGCGGGCACAAACGCGGATATTGCGAGTACCTGCGTCCGCAAAGGCACGGAATTGATCAACCAACACAAGCCCGGTGAGGCCTTGAAAGCCTTCGAGCAGGCTTCCGCCCTTCAGCCGGACAACGAACAGGCGGCGGTCGGACAATACATCAGCCTCGTGCAATTGAACCGGGTGAATGACGGAGCGAAAGTCCTGGACCAATGGGTGGCCGCCAAAGCCGATGATCCCCGGCGCTGGTTGTGCAAGGGCATGGTTGAAGCGGAAACGCACCGACCGGAGGCTGCGTTGAAGTCTTTTGAGAAACTCATCGAGCTTCAGCCGAACGAAGGCGGCAATTGGGTTGGCAAGGGAGAGATGCTCGTGGCGCTCAAGCGGGATGGCGACGCGCTGAAAGCATTTGACCAGGCCATCACGCTGAATCCAAAACACGAGGGAGTCTGGAACGACCGCGGCGGTGTGCTGCTGAGATTGGGAAAATACGACGAGGCGATCCAGTCTTATGACCAGTCCATTAAACTCGCTCCCAAGTGGGCTGACTCGTTTTATCATCGCGCTTGTGCGTATGCCGGGAAAGGCGACAAAACCAACGCGCTCGCCGACCTCAAGCAAGCCATCGAACTGCAACCTTCGCTCAAGGCCGGGGCAGTCAAGGAAGCCGGTTTTAAAAGTCTGGACAGCGACCCGGATTTCAAGAAGTTGACGAAATAAAGCACCATGCGTGGAAAGGATCGGCCATGAAACTCAAACTGCTCGTCCTCGTCCTGGCGCTGCAAAGCGCGTGGTTGCTCGGCACGGTCGCCGTGCAGGAACACGCGCTCGCCACCGGCAGGGTCATCCTGCTGGAAACCGCGCGCGTTGACCCGCGCGATCTGTTGCGCGGCGATTATCTCATCCTGAACTACAAAATCAGCGACGTGCCGACGAACCTGTTTTTGCCGCCGGTGACAAAGGATTTGCCGTACGGCACGAAAGTCCACGTCGCGCTCGCGCCGGCGACGAACCAGTTTTACGCCGTGGTCAAGGCGAGCACCAACGAATTCACACCGGCGGCGGATGAGGTTTTGTTGCTGGGCAAAAGCACGTGGCCGCGTTGGAATGCAGTGACCAACTCCATCCACATTGAATACGGATTGGAACGCTACTATGTCGCCGAAGGCACGGGCAATCCGACCGGCAAGCTCACTGCGGAGGTCGTCGTGCCCGCATCCGGCCGCGGCCGTGTCCGGGAAGTGTTTGTGGACGGCAAGCCCTACGCCGAGGCGATGAAGGAAGGTGGGCGGTAAGTTGAGCAATTTGACGGTCATACTGCAGCAAATCGAATCGGGTGATGCCCAGGCGGCCAGCCGGCTTCTGCCGCTGGTCTATGACGAACTGCGCCGGCTGGCAGCGTGGCATCTGGCGAATGAGAAACCCGGGCAGACCTTGCAGGCCACCGCGCTGGTGCATGAGGCTTACCTGCGGCTGGTCGGCAAGGAAGACCCGCAGTGGAACGGGCGACGGCACTTCTTTGGCGCCGCCGCCGAAGCCATGCGCCGGATTCTGGTGGAAAACGCCCGTCACAAGAAGCGCTTGAAGCATGGCGGACATCTGGAGCGGGTGGACGCCGATGAAGTGGACCTGCCTGCACCCATGCCGGATGACGAGTTGCTGGCAATGGATGAGGCCCTCGACCGGTTGGGCGAGGTCGATTCCCGGGCGGCGGAAGTGGTGAAACTGTGTTTCTTTGTGGGCCTCACCCAGGAACAGGCTGCGAAAGAACTGGACGTTTCCGTCGCCACCGTTGAGAGGACATGGTCCTTTGCGCGGGCCTGGCTGTTCCGGGAAATTCAGAAGCAACGCAACCCGCCGGTTTGAATTCAGAATGTTTGATGAGGGGAATTGCCGCCAAACGGCGCAGGTATGATTGGAGGCGCTGCTGATGGGAGTCGGGGTGGGGACAGGCGGCGTCCGGGATGGAATCGGTCATATGAAAGCTGAAGAACGCATCAAAGAAATCTTTGCGCAGGCGCTGGAGAGGAAATCGCCGGCGGAGCGGGAAAAATACCTGGCCGAAGCCAGCCAAGGCGACCAGGAGCTACGGCGGGAAATTGAATCACTTCTGCGCGCCGGCGAGCAGGCTGGAGATTTCCTGGGGCAAACCCTGCGGCTTCCGGTTAGCGACCTGATGACCGAACGCACCGGCACCATGATTGGCCGTTACAAATTGCTCCAGAAAATCGGTGAAGGGGGATTCGGTGTGGTGTTCCTGGCCGAGCAAACCGAGCCGGTGCAACGCAAAGTGGCGCTGAAGATCATCAAGGCTGGCATGGATACCCGCGAGGTGGTGGCCCGCTTTGAAGCGGAGCGCCAGGCGCTGGCCCTGATGGATCACCCGAACATTGCCCGGGTGCTGGATGCGGGAGCGACGGAAGCCGGCCGGCCATACTTTGTGATGGAACTGGTCAACGGGATTCCCATCACGGATTACTGCGATCGCGGGCAGCTTTCGACGGCCGACCGTTTGCAGTTGTTCATAAAAGTCTGCCACGCGGTGCAGCACGCCCATCAGAAGGGCATCATCCACCGTGATCTCAAGCCGAACAACGTGCTGGTCACGTTGCACGACGGCGAACCGGTTCCCAAGGTGATTGATTTTGGCATCGCCAAGGCGCTGGGCCAGAAGCTGACCGAGAAGACGCTGTTCACGGCCTTTCAGCACATGATTGGCACGCCGGCGTACATGAGCCCGGAGCAGGCGGAGTTGAGCGGTTTGGACATTGATACCCGGGCGGACATCTATTCGCTGGGCGTGTTGCTGTACGAGTTGCTGACGGGCGAGACCCCGTTTGACACCGAGACGTGGCGTCAGGCGGCGTTGGACGAAATACGGCGGATCATCCGCGAAACCGAGCCGCTGAAACCTTCCACGCGGCTGCAGACCCTCGGGGACAAGCTGGCGGGCGTGGCGAAGCGGCGTCAGACCGAACCGATGGTGCTGAAACGAATGGTGCGGGGCGATCTTGATTGGATCGTGATGAAGGCGCTCGAGAAGGACCGGCGACGACGCTATGAAACACCGGATGCTTTTGCGGGCGACGTGGCGCGGCACTTGAGCAATGAGCCGGTGCTCGCGAGTTCTCCCAGCTTGCCATACCTCGTCGGAAAATTTGCGCGGCGACACAAGACGGGACTGTGCGTGGCCGCGGCGCTGTTGTTGCTGTTGCTCGCCGGAGCGGCGGTGAGCACGTGGCAGGCGGTGCGGGCCACGCGGGCCGAACGCGCACAGAGCCTGCTGCGCTAGCAGGCCGAACAAGCCCGGGCAAACGAAAGGCAATTGCGGCTGCAGGCCGAGGCGCGGGAAAAAATCATGCAAGCCGAGGCTTTCGTCCGCAACGGTTCGCCCGAGGAAGCGGACAAGGTGATGCAAACGATGTCTCCGTTGCTGGGCGAGCTGAACGCCTCGAACGCCGCGGCGATTTATTTTACTCTTGGCGACTGGCACGCCCGCCGCGCGCAATGGAAAGAGGCTGCCACGAATTACTTCACGTCCATCGCGGGGCAGCCGGCGAATTTTGAAGCGTACGACCGGCTCGCGCCGGTGCTCGTGCAAAGCGGAGACATCGCAGCTTTCGAGCAGCTTCGCCGACAGATGCTCTCCCGCTTCGGTGAAACGACCAATCCTGTCATCGCCGCGCGCATCGTCAGGGGTTGCCTGATCCTGCCCTGGTCCGGCGCGGAACTTGAACGGGTGGGCAAAATCGCGGATGCGGCTTTGACGGCCGGCTCGAATCACTGGGCCTGGAACTACATTCAATTCGCGAAAGCCCTCGCCGCATATCGTCAGGGTGACTTCAAAAGCGCGGCGGATTCGCTGCAAACTCCGCTTCGCGAACAGGGAAAGGACATCGCTCGCGACGTGGAAGGTTACATGGTGCTGGCGATGGCGCAGCATCGGCAGGGCTATCCGGGTTACGCTCGCGACGCGCTGACGACGGGCCTTGGCCTTGCCGCGCGCCTGCCCAGCAGCGACAACGATTTGAAGGACTGGAAGGCCTGGAACGACTGGGTCATCGCGCAGGCTCTCATGCGTGAAGCTGCGGAGCTGGTTAACGGCCCGGCAAAACGATGAGGGAATCCGGCGTTGAACGGCGCATGGATCAGTGAAGGCAAAACAAAACTATGAAAACGTTGATTCAAACAAAACAGCCAACAGCCAACAGCCAATATCGAACACCCAACGGAGGCGCAAGCACGCTTCCGCCATTGGATGAGGTTCTATGTTGCCGTACCCCTTTTCCGGCCCTCCGCAGCGCATGGCTGGTGGTTCTCCTGCTATCATGCCTTTGCCGCTTTGTTTTCGCCGCCGACTCTTCGGCTGCTTCCCCGCAATTGTCCATGCCCTCCGAACAACAAGCACGGCTCGAGGCGTTGAAGGCCAAGGGGCCGGAAGCATCGCTTTCGATTCTGCCCATGATGATCGCCGGCAGGCCTTTCGACCGGGCGACCGACTTTCTTGGGGTTTTGCTGGAGCAGCGGGGCTTGCAGCACATTGAGATTGGCAGAACGCCCTTCACCGCCGGGGTCAAAACGGAGATGCCGGTATTGTCCGTCTCGCTGGCCGGGTTTCTCAGGACAAATTCCATCGCGACGGACTACGCGCTGTATGTTGAGTTGAACGGCCCGACATTGGACGAGGTCCGCGCGGTCATCATGGACAAGTATGGCGGGATGGTTTGGGCGGATCACCAGACGACCCGGGACCAGGCTTTTCAAGCTCTGGGAACTCCCCGCGATCCGATGACACTCATTGCTTTTCTCGTCGAGCGGTTGAGTCCGCAATTCAGCCTCAATGACGATACCGCGAAGAAACGCAGTCACAAATTGGAAGATGCATTGAAAGCCAACAGCGGCTATGCGCCGGCCGGCGAGACGGAGGAACGCATGCCGGCGCGTCTGAAGATCATGAAGGAATCGCGGCAGAAGGCGACGCTGATGGTCCTCGGGGCGCGAATGGATCGCGCGGTCAACGTAACGAACGCCAGCGATCTGGCCAAACAGATTGGCGAGGCAAAACTTTTTCAGGCGGCGGTGCCCGCAAAACAGCCCGTGTTGCTGGAGGCGAGGCTGGCCGGCGGCGATCAAATGAGATACCTATGGTCTATCGCGCGGGAATTTCAGGCATACGTGAAAAAGAATCCGCCGGATGCGGACTACGTGCTCTATGCGGATTACATTTTCGACCGCCAGCACTGGCAGCAGGGCGGCGTGCAATTCGTCGTGTGCGACCGTCAGGGCGAATGGGTGATCGCGGAACTGACGAACTCGGATCAAGAGGATTACCAGCGCGTCAAACCCATCTCCGCGGAAGGGTGCGATAAACTGCTGGTCGAACGCCTGGCGGACCGCCTCCGCTGATCTAACTATAAAAAAATCTATGAACGCCCGTAAACTTTGGTCACGCATTCTCATAATGGTTGTCGTTTCCCTCTTTCTGGGGATGACTGCACTGCTGGTTTCTTTCGGAGCAGCGTCAGCTTTTGAAACCCCCGGAACGACCTCGTTCCGAGAAATCAGCGCTGCGTGTGTCGCCGCTGCGTTGTATCTTGCGTTTTGCCAATTCTGGGTCGCACCCAGGGGTCGCAGCGGGTTCTGGGTGAAAGTGCCCACCATGGTCGCCTCCGTTGTCCCGTTGCTGGTGGGCATGTTTCCTTGGACACCGCGGGCTGAGGGCATTCCTTGGCTGGCTTCTGGCTGCCTTGGCAGCGTGATCGGAGCAATGATCGCACAGAGAGTCACAGCAACACCACTAGGGGGGACTCCGACGGCCGATTCCAGCAATCGCGGCAGAAGCTGTCGCAGGAACCTTTTGGCGGGTTTCATATTATTGGTCGCGGTCGCCCTCTTGATTCCCATCGGCGTGATTCCATCGGTTTTGGCCGACACCGCCCACGGTTCTTACGCCCACACGAACGGTGTGTTTCTTGGCATCACGGTGGTCTTTGATCTTTTGGCCGCCTTGCTTTTGGGAGAGGCCGTGTGGCGCAAGCGGGAACCGGATCATATTTCCAAAGGCACCCTCGGGATCACCTCTTTCTTGGCACTGTTGCTGGGCCTTGGCTATTGTGGCATGGGAGTCTTATTCAGTGGTTACGGACCGGCCCTGCGGGTCGCATCCGTCCTGCTCTTTCTCTGCGCAGTCTTCGGTCTTATCACCACCGCACTCATGACCGTCACGTCAGTTATCGTGGACCGTGCCCGGTTGTCCAATTCGGACACGCTGGGCCGCCCGACTCCCAAAATCATAAATGAAAAATGAGCAATCGACGAAAGAAAGAATGGTTTGATGACGACACGTTTTGGCGGGAACTGCATCCTTTCATGTTTCCGGAGAAGCGATTTGCCGACGCAGCCGCGCAGACTGGCCAGGTGCTGAAACTGACCAAACCAAAGGGGAAAGCCGTCCTGGATCTCTGCTGCGGCCCCGGCCGCTGGGCGATTCCGCTGGCGCAAAAGGGATTCTCGGTCACCGGCGTGGACCGAACCAAGATCCTTCTGGCCGCCGCCAAGACGAGGGCCAAAGCCGCCAAGATCAAAATCGAATGGGTGCGGGCCGACATGCGGGATTTTCTGAGGCCGGATTCATTCGACCTCGTCTTGAGCATGCTGACTTCGTTCGGGTACTTCGACCGCCCGGATGAGGACCGGTTGGTGTTGCGAAACATGTTTGCGAATCTAAAGGCCGGCGGCGTGTGCCTGATTGAGCTCGCCGGCAAGGAGCAGATCGCGCGCGTGTATCAGCCCACGTCGTCGGACACGCTTCCCAACGGCGACATCCTGGTCCAACGCCATCGCATCGCCGATGCGTGGACCCGGATTCACAACGAATGGATTCTCGTGCGGAAGGGACGGACGAAGAGTTTCAAATTCCACCACACCATTTACTCGGCGCAGGAATTGAGCGACCGGCTGGCCGAGGCCGGATTCAAACACATCAAGGTGTACGGCAGTCTGGATGGGGACGAATACGGTCCCAATGCTCAACGGCTGATTGTGGTGGCAAGAAAACCGCCGATGGAGTCAGGTGTCAGGGGAAAGAACCTCTGCCAAAACTAAAAGCTCGATTGCGCCAACCGCCCGTCCGATTCAAGCTGGCTGGGCGTTTTAAAACCGCCTGTACCGGAGGCTGGCAGAGAAGCAGGGCAGGCAGAAGCATTCCAGGCTTGCTCAAACCGGCAGGACGGTTGCCCCCAATCTGGCGATCGAGTGCAATTCATTTCGCATTCCCCTCGCGGGCGGAATTGACGGCACAAATCCATGGTGCAACTCCTTACGCGGCGACAGGAGAATTGATGACCTCATGGACGTTGTAACGCTCCAGTGCAATGCGCACCAGACGGACGTTCATTTCCGTCAAGTTGTCATCACCGAAGATGATTCGCACGACGGCGACGACGACCTTTTCGAATGCTTCGTCTTGTTCGTTGTTCATAATGCTGTTTCGCTTTCTGCTGCCGGACAATCTGTTAACATTCAGCGTGCCAGTTTCGCCGAGATTGGGGGCCGGGCTGGGGGGTGGCAGGACTTTTGTGATATTGGCTGCGCGTGGCTTTACCGACGAGGCCAGATTCAATGCCGGCAAGGGCGGCGCCGCGCTCAATTCCGGCGGAGGGACTGTGTCTTTCCCCTTGCCGTTCTTGGCTGGATTGATCGGGACTGGGGGTGCGGATTTGAGCACCGGTGGTGCCGGGATGGGTGGCGGGGGCGCGGGTTTGGGGGCGATTTCCGGGGCATTGGCCGGGCGAGGTGGGACTTTGGCCGGTGCCGCGGCGGCGGAATCTGCGCTTTTCGGTTTGACGTTTGCGTTGCCGTTGCTGCTCGTTTGCTGGCTGGCTTGAGCCGGAACGGGAGGTTTGGCCGCTGGTTCCGGGGCGGGGGCGGCTTTGGGTTTGAGTTCCGGTTTGGGTTCCGGCTTGGGTTCCAGTTTGGGTTCCAGCCTGGCTGCGGGCTTGATTTCCGGCTGTGGCGCGCCGGCGTGTTGTACCTGTGCTTTGAACAGATGAATGGTTACTTTGAGGGCCAGTTCCAATGGATCTACCGGTTTGGTGATGAAATAGTTGCCGCCGCTGAGCACGCCTTGGGTCCGGTTTCCAAAATTACTGTGGGCAGTGACAAAAATGACCGGCGTTGTCTTATATTGGGGCAAACTGCGCAGTTTTTCACACACTTCAAAGCCTGTCAGCTTGGGCATGTCAATGTCCAGCAGCACCAGGTCGTAGCGACTGTTCTGCAGCAATTTCAGGCCTTCAAAGGGGTCTTCAACACTGGTAATGTCGAGGTTGGCCCGTTTCAGCGTGTTCACGATCACGTGATTGCAAACCGTGTCGTCATCCACCGCCAGCACTTTGGATCGTAGGGCTGCCTCGCTGGAACCGGGTTCGTCGCTTTTCAGCAACACCCCCAGGCAATCCGCCGCCTCGGCCAGGGTCTGGAGAATGGACGGTGTCACCCGCGCCGGCTTGGCGGCGATCTTGGCGAGCAACATGTCGAATGCCTTGGTCAGCAGGCTGATGCGGGCGCAACCGGCCTTGCTGGCGCTGGCGCTGAGGGACTGCACGCTTTTGGAGAGGGGTTCCAGCTTGGCTACCGAGGTGGGCGCTTTGATGTAGGCAAGACAAAGTTCGCGTAGCTTCGCAATTTCCGCCGCTGCGTCCTTGAAAAATCCCGTGGCTCCGGCTGCGGGCGAAGGTTCGCCGGCCTGGGCCTCGGTTCTGGCTGTGTCGCCGGCTTCCGCTCCGGCTGGTCCGTCGCCAGCCATGCGCAATTTGATGGCTGGCGCGCTGTCAGGCTGAGCCGCCTTGGTGGCATCGGGGGCATCGCCGGATGCTGCGTCCAGCATTGCCTGGATGGTGTGCAGCAGGATGGACGGGGTGCAATCCGTTTTGCGAAGATGTTTGGTGATCTCGTCTTCGGCGAAATCCGTGACCTGGGCGTTGGAAAATATAATGATCGGAATGGTTTTCAGGCGCGGGTCGGCCCGGATGAATTTCAGCACGTCCGCGCCGTCGAACTTGGGCAGCATCAGATCCAGCACGATCAAATCGGGCGTTGCCTGGGAAAGCGCCTTCAGGGCCTCCAGTCCATCGCCAGCCGACTCAACGCGGAATCCTTCCCGCTGGAGCAGGTTCCGATACGTTGTTAATACAACCGCATCGTCCTCCACGAAAAGGATTGATCTGTTTGCTTTCATTGGTCTTCCGCCCACCTGCCGCTGCAAATCACCACGTTTACGGGTTTAACTCGGGTACAACCCGAGTACAACTCGGGTTCAAAGCGCTCTTTCCGAACTGATAAAAAACAGCACCGTTCATGCCAAAATACCGATAAAACTGCACCTTTTCCGGGCTTAAATGACCGCGGGAACTGTTTGTGTAAGCACCATATTGTAAGTTACTTACACAGAATTTGTGGCTGTTGAAATGTTACGAAAAATTCAAAGCTGCGTGCTGCTGTGTCTGCGGGCGACCCAGTGTCGGAGTTGGGGCAAGCTCTTTCTTGCCTCCATCGCCGCAAACGATGTCCGGCCAAAGTTTTTCAATTATGCCTTCCGGCGGCGGCTTGTTACGCTTCGTCCATCATTCAACATTGGCCCATGAATGCCGCCCCATCAGGATCCAAATGTCAGGGTTCGGAATCACCGGAACCCGCGGGACAGCGCGGTTTCTGGGCGCTCATCGTCACGCAATTCCAGGGTGCGTTCAGCGACAATGCGCTCAAACAACTGGCCTTGTTCATCGGCATCAGCCTGGGCTTTAAAGAACGGGAGCAGGACCGGCTCATCATGTTGACGCTGGCGCTGTTGACGTTGCCTTTCATTTTTTTCTCCATGTTCGGCGGGTCGCTCGCCACGCGGTTCAGCAAACGTAGCGTCACCATCGCAATCAAATGTTTTGAAATCGTGGTCATGGTCATCGCCACCGTGGGGCTGGCGCGGCAGGCGCTCGGCCTGGTGCTGGCGTGCCTGTTCTCCATGGGACTGCACAGCGCCATTTTCGGGCCGTCGAAGTACGGCTCGTTGCCGGAGTTGTTGCCGGAGAAAAAAATATCCTGGGGCAACGGCGTGCTCGAACTTGGCACGTTCCTCGGCATCGTCCTGGGCATGCAGGCCGGTGGGATGTTGTCGGTGGCCTGCGAAGGCGCGCCCGGACGGGCGGGAATGGTGCTGGTTGGCCTCGCGGTGGTTGGATTGATGACCAGTTGTGCCATGACGCATGTGCCGGCGGCCAATCCGGCGCATCCGTTGCGGCTCAATTTTATTGGTGACCTGATCCGCCAGTGGCGGATCATCCGGCGCGATCGGGTGCTGCGCCTGGCGGTGATCGGCAACACGTTCTTGTGGTTTATGGCGGCGCTGCTGTCGTCGAATCTGTTCGCGCACGGCGCGTTTGCGTTGCATTGCGACAAGTCGCACATCAATCATCTTTGGATCGGATTATCCATCGGCATCGGCCTCGGCAGCGTCACGGCGGGTTATCTTTCCGGAGGCAAAATCGAATATGGTCTTGTGCCTTTGGGGCTGATGGGAATCACCGTGTTTTCCGCTTTGCTCGTCCGGCCGGGACTCGGTTATGCGGGAGTGCTTTGGCACCTCGCGGCGGTGGGCTTTTTCACGGGATTTTTTGCAGTGCCGGTCAACGCCATCATGCAGCACCGGCCCCGCAGGGAGGACAAGGCGGGCATCCTCGCTGCCGGCAATTTGATCTCCAGCGCCGGCATCTGTCTGGCGGCCGGCGTTTACTACCTGCTCCGTTTCTGGCCGCATGACACCCGGATGATTTTCCTCATCGGCGCCGTGATGACACTGGGCGCGCTGGTGTATTCGGTGATGCTGCTGCCGGACGCGCTGCTGCGGTTTTTGTTGTGGTGCGCCACTCACTCGCTTTACCGCATCCGGATTGACGGGCGCGACCATATTCCCGAAAAAGGCGGCGCGCTCTTCGTCTGCAACCACGTTTCGTGGATGGACGCGTTGCTGCTGATTGCCTCGACCGACCGGCAGGTGCGGTTCCTGATGCTCAAGAACATTTACGAACAACCCTGGGTGAAGCCCTTCGCCCGCATTCTTGGCGTTATTCCCATCTCGTCCGAACAACGCCCGCGCGAAATGCTCCACTCGCTCCAGACCGCGACCGAAGCAATCAAAAACGGCGATGTCGTCTGCATTTTCGCCGAGGGCCAGATTACGCGCATCGGCCAGTTGCTGCCGTTCCAGCGCGGCATGGAACGCATCATGAAGGGCGTGGACGCGCCCATCGTGCCGGTGGCGCTCGACGGCGTGTTGGGCAGCCCGTCGAGCTTCAAACAGGGGCGCTTCGTGTGGCGGTTGCCGTCCCGCATCCCCCATCCGGTGACGGTGAGCTTCGGCCGGCCGCTGCCGCCGGCCGCCACGGCCTTCGAGGCCCGGCAGGCCGTGCAGGAATTGCTGGCCTCCGCGTGGCAGCGTCGCCGCGACCGGATGCAACCGCTGTCGCGGCAGTTAATCCGGACCGCCCGGCGGCATCCGCGCCGGTTCGCCATGGCTGATGCGCAAACGGCCAAAGTGACGTTCGGTTCGGCACTGGTAAAAACCGTCTTTCTTGCGCGGCGGCTGGAAAAAATCTGGGCCGGCCAGAAAATGGTTGGAATTTTTCTGCCGCCGTCCGTCCCGGGTGCGCTGGTGAATCAGGCCGCCCTGCTCATGGGCCGGGTGCCGGTGAATTTGAATTATACGGTTTCCGAAGCGACGCTCGCCTCGTGTGTGAAACAATGCGATCTCAGGACCGTGGTCACATCGCGGACGTTTCTGGAAAAGGTGAAACTGACGGTGCCGGTTGAAACCGTTTTTCTCGAAGACCTCGCACTAAAACCCACATTCGCCGGGAAAATTACCGCGTGGCTGATGGCGAAATTCCTGCCTGCCTGCCTGCTCGAACGGGCGCTGTCGTCAACTCCGCAATCCGCACCCAGCAATCCACAATCGCTGGACGATCTGGCCACGGTGATTTTTTCCAGTGGCAGCACCGGCGATCCCAAGGGCGTGATGCTGTCGCACTACAACATCGGCTCGAACATCGCGCAACTGGAGCAGGTCTTCGGCCTGGGCAGGCGCGATTGCATTCTCGGCATCCTGCCGTTTTTCCATTCCTTCGGTTTCACCGGCACGCTCTGCCTGCCCGCCGCGCTCGGCGTGGGCGTGGTGTTTCACCCGAACCCGCTCGATTCCCGGGCCATCGGGCCATTGGTCCGGAATTATGCGGTGACCTTCCTGCTGGCGACGCCGACGTTCCTGCAACTTTACCTGCGCGGCTGCGCGCCGGCGGATTTCGGCAGCCTGCGCCTGGTGATGACCGGTGCGGAAAAGCTGCCCGACCGGCTGGCCGCGGCGTTCGAGGAACATTTCGGCATCCGGCCGATGGAAGGTTACGGCTGCACGGAATGCGCGCCGGTGGTGGCGGTGAACGCGCCGGATTTCCGGTCCGCCGGCTTTCATCAGGTGGGCGTGAAGCGCGGAACCATCGGCCATCCCCTGCCCGGGGTTTGCGTGCGCGTGGTGGACGTGGAAAATCCGCAGGCCGGAACGTCCGTGCCGCTCGGCCAGCCCGGCCTGTTGCTGGTGCGCGGGCCGAACGTGATGCAGGGTTACCTGGGCCGGCCGGACAAAACGGCGGAAGTCCTGCACGACGGCTGGTATGCCACCGGCGACGTGGCGGCGCTCGACGAGGACGGCTTCCTGCAAATCACCGACCGGTTGAGTCGCTTCAGCAAGATCGGCGGGGAGATGGTCCCGCACATCCGGGTGGAGGACAAGCTGCACGAACTCGCGGAGGCGACGGAGCAGACGTTCGTTGTCACCGGCCTGCCGGACGAAAAAAAAGGCGAACGGCTGGTGGTGTTGCATAAACTCGCGGACGAAAAGCTGCTCCCGTGCCTGGAAAAGCTGGCGCAAAGCGACCTGCCGAACTTGTGGAAGCCGCGGGCCGACCAGTTTTTCCGCGTGGACGCCTTTCCGCTGCTGGGCACCGGCAAACTGGATTTGCGCAAGGTGCGTGAATCCGCGGCCCGGCTCGCGGCGGCGGTTTCTTGATGCCGGGAACCTGAGGCCGCAGAACCTCGCGGAGTGCACCATTGCAGCTTTGGGCTTTTTCCGCCCGCGCCGGGTTGCTATCCTTCACCGCCACGCAATGAACCCGGATAAAATCTTTCAGGAGCACGCGACGAAGTGGGTCATGTGTCTGGCGCTGGCGATCGTCACTCTCGCGGCCTTCGTTCCGGTGGTCGGGAACAATTTCATCGGTTTTGATGACCCCGAGTATGTGACGCAGAATCCATACGTGCAGCAGGGGCTTTCGGGGGAAGCTGTCAAATGGGCCTTCAGTGCTTTTTACAGTTCCAACTGGCATCCGTTGACCTGGCTTTCCCACATGCTGGATTGCCAGCTTTATGGTCTGGACCCTGCCGGACATCATTTGACCAGTCTGGCTTTTCACATTGCCAATACGCTGCTGCTTTTTCTCCTGCTCCAAAATATGACGGCCCGATCGTGGCCCGGCCTGTTTGTCGCCCTGCTGTTTGGCATTCATCCCATGCATGTGGAATCCGTGGCCTGGATTGCGGAACGCAAGGACGTGCTCAGCGGGTTTTTCTTTTTGCTGACCCTGCTGGCTTATGCGCGCTATGTCCGGCTGGGTGAAGTCCAGACCCGCCAGGGTCGGGTCGCCTATGGTTTGACGCTGCTGCTCTTCGCGCTGGGACTGATGGCCAAACCCATGCTGGTCACGCTGCCGTGCGTGCTTTGTCTTTTGGACTGCTGGCCGCTCGGAAGGTTTCAATTCCCGCTTCGCAACCAGCCCGTTTCGGTTTTCCGGCGGCTGGCGCTTGAAAAAATTCCGTTCTTTGTCCTGTCGGCCGTTTCCTGCGGGATTACCTTCCTCGCGCAATCCCGCTTTCAAAGCGTCAAGACCGTCACGGAAGTTCCTGTGATGACGCGGCTGGTCCACGCACCCGTGGCCTATGTTTGGTATGTGCTCAAGTTGTTCTGGCCGGCCAACCTCTCGGTTTTTTATCCCCTGCGCCTTTCCCCGCCTTCCGCAGTGGCCGGGGCTGTGGTCTTGCTGGCCGTCTTGACGTGGCTCGCCTTCCGGTTGCGCCGTGACCAGCCCTGTCTGCTGGTCGGCTGGCTCTGGTTCCTGGTGATGCTGTTGCCGGTTTCCGGCCTGATCCAGGTTGGCAGCCAGGCTTACGCGGACCGTTACACGTATCTGCCCTACATCGGTCTCTTGATCATTCTGGCCTGGGGCCTCCCGCCGCTGCTGGCAAAATGGCGTTATGGCAAGCCCTTTCTGTTCGCCGGCGCCCTGTTTGCCGCCGTGGCTTGTTTCAGCCTCACGGCGGCCCAGGTTCGCGTCTGGAGCAGTACCCGGACTGTGTTTGAACGGGCGGTGGCTTTGGATGAAGACAACCCGGTCGCGTGGTGCATGCTCGGCATGGAAGCCGTGCAGGAGGGAAACGCGGGTCAGGCCGTCGGTTGTTTCCGCCGGGCAACGACGCTGGATCCAAAATACTTCATGGCGTGGAACGACCTCGGCCGCGCCCTTTACCGCCAGGGTGAATTCGGCGAGGCGTTGAGCGCCTGTCAAACGGCTTTGCAATGCGCCCCCAACTACGCCCCCAGCCAGGGCGCAATTCATTACAATCTCGGCGATTTGTTCCTGGCCACGGGGCGTTTTGAGGATGCGATAACCCATTTTCAAAAGGCCCTCCAATTGCTGCCTGGCCGGCCGGAAATTTACAAGGACCTCGGCTGCGCTTTCGTTCGGAACCACGAACCCGAGCAGGCCATCATCCAGTTTCAGAACGCCTTCCGCCTCCAGCCCGGCGATGCCCAGACCGAACTGGCGCTGGCCACGACGCTGATGGACAACCGGCAGACTTCGGACGCCATCAATCATCTGTACCAGGTCCTCGCGTTGGACCCGGATTCCGTCGTCGCCCTGAACAATCTTGCGTGGCTGCTGGCCACCGCGCCCGAGGCCGCCTTGTGCGATGGCAACGAGGCGGTGCGCCTGGCCGGGCGCGCCTGCCAGTTGACCGGATCCCGCGAGGCGTATTTGATGGGGACCCTCGCGGCGGCTTACGCTGAAGCCGGACGCTACAACGACGCCGTCGCCACCGCCGAAAAGGCACGCGCCCTGGCGCTCGCGCAGGGACAGACGGAAATTGCGGCGAAGAACGAACAGTTGCTGGAACTGTATAAATCCGGCCGCGCCTTCCATCAGGAAGCCAGACCCTCGCCCTGAGGCCCGGCTGGGGTTGCCCAAACGTGGCTACAAGGGAAGAAACTCCGCGCGGATTTCCTTCCCCTCGCAATGCAAAATGGCGACGCTGCGTTCGGTGTTGAATTTTGGCCGGCCCGAATAGCCCGGATTGAAAAACAATATCCCGCCCATCGTTTCGCAAAACCGTTTGTGCGTGTGGCCGAACACCACCACGTCCGGCCGCGCGCGCGCGATGCGATTCTGGAGTTCCTCCTTCAAGGCCCGCGGATCCACGATGTGGTGAACAAGAAATGTGTGTCCGCCCAGGGCGACCGTCTCGGTGGGGCGGAAAATGGCCGAACCGTCGGTGTTGCCCGACACCGCGGTCACCGGCGCCACCGCCTCCAGTCCGGCGATGAGGCTGTCCGGGCCGATGTCGCCCGCGTGCAGGATGTGGCCGACCCCGGCAAACAGCCCGGGGATTTTCGGATCAAGAAAACCGTGGGTGTCCGAGATGACGCCGATTTTCATAAGGGTGACATGTGACATGTGTCAGGTGTCAGGAAAAAACGCGTCATTCGGTGGTTAATCATGTCAAGAGTCACTTGCCACCCGCCTGCCGCGCCGGAGCCCGGCGAAGGCGGGTCACGCTTTCGCTTCCTCCGGTTCGGTTTCATTTTCCGGCTCGCGCGCCCCGGCCGTCTTTTCCGCCGGCGATTCGGCGGGCGCGGTCAGTTTGGCCGCCCCGGCGAACAGCGCCGTGAACAGGCCGCCGCCCAGCAGCGTATTGCGGAACATTTCCCAGGTCGTCGGCTGGATCTCCGGATGTCCCACGATCAGCGCCTGGATCCAGCCGGCAATCGTCTTGGCATAGGCCGGGTCCTGCAGCCAGGACAGGGTGTTGGTGAGGAGATAGAAAATCACCGCGCCAAGCAACCCGCCGCCGAGCAGTTTCCAAAACGCCGCCCGCGGTCCGAACCACCGGCCCAGCCCGATCAACACCGCGTAAACCGCGTAGTTCAGCAGCAGATAAAAACCAAACGGCGCCACATGGTAATAAAACCGGTTGAGCGCCACGTCCGTGACCAGCATGGTGGCCAGGGGCAGCCACCAGGCTCTGGTGCCGGCGAAATAAACGCCCGCGCAAAACGCAAATGCATAGGCCGCGCTGAAATTCGGCGGCAGCAGGCCGGGAATTCGCGACAGCCCGAACAGCGCCACGAAAACCAACGGCAGCCAGCGATGCCACTTTTTCTTCACCGGCCGCAAGCATAATTCACGGCGCGGCCGGAACAAGCTTTTCAATGGGTGGAGCGGTCACCGGTCGCGTTCTGGCCTTGCGAAGGCTGATCCGCGCGCGCCGGAACTTCGTGATACGCCTTGTGCGCGCGATAGAGTTCCAGCAGTTCCCGGTTTCGCTGGAGAAGATTCGTTTCGCCTGATTTTTCGGCCAGCGTGCAGGCCTTCTCCGCTGTCGCGATCGCTTTGTCGAACTGTCCCGCTTCCGCGTAGGCCGCCGCCAGGGTGCCGATGCAAATCGTCGCTTGATAATGTGTCAATTCGCAGGCGCGCCCGGCATACTGGATGGCATCCGCGCCATTGCGAATTTCCGGGTCGTCGCTGGTGGCCAATATCCACGCCAGATTGTTCAGCACAATGGGCAGGTTAAGGTTGGGATAGTGTTGCAGCACGGTGACATATTCGGCGATGGCTTCGCGGGTTTTTTCCCGTCGGGCAAAGGCCACGGCGGCGCTCTGGGCGGCGCCCGGTGGGGATTGCAGCTTCAAGGCTTCTGAGAGAAGCGCAGAAGCCCTGTCGGTTGCGGCCTTTTGGATAATCCATGACAGGGCTTCGCGTGTTTCCGCGTCACCGGGCTTCAGTTGCAGTGCGGTGGTACACTCGGCCTCGGCCTCGGCATACTTTCCCTCGGCGGCCAGTGCCCGGGCGATTTTGCACCGGATTAAGGCATGGCCGGCATTCATCTGCGCCAGTTCGTCTGGTCCACCCGCGCCCCGCTTAATCCTTTGCTCCTCAATCGAGGTTTCAATTTGCAACGCTGCGTTATACTCGTTGATGCCCTCGTCAATCTCACCCTTGTTGATCAAGACCTTGCCCAGTTCGAGATGAGGTATGACGTTGGGCCCGGTTACATCAATGGTATGACGGAACAGCGCCTCGCTGTCCCGCCAATAACTCAACTGCAAGCGGGTGACCGGGATGCAGACGGCAACCATAACCAACGCAACGGCGATTGCCCATGGTTGCGCCAGATGCCATCGGCTGGTGATGTCTTTTACACCCCATGCCATCATTACAAACGGGCCAATCAGCGGAACGTAAGTGTACCGATCGGCCATCGCGTGGCTGCCTGTCTGTACCAACTGGATAACGGGCACCAACGTCCCGACAAACCACAACCACCCAAAGAGCAGAAATGGGCGCCGCCGGGCCTGCCAGGCTGACAGAAGCGAAACCAGCACGAGCAGCGCCGTTGAAGCGGAAATCTGCCACCCGGACCAGACAATGGACCGTGTGTAAAAAACCGAAAGCCGATCCGGCCAGAACATTTTGCCAAGGTAACCAACGTAGGAAATCAAGGCGTTGTCAATGCGGCCCGCCATCGGAAGTTGCCCGCCCGTTGGCAACGCGCCAGCCCCCCGTTGGGCCAGAAACGTGACCACACTGAGCGCAATGGCCAGCGCAAAAAACGGCAGCTTTTCGATGAGCAATGGCCGCCAGCCCTCGCCACCCGTCACTCTGCCCAACGGCCAATAGTCCAGCAGCAACAACACGAGCGGCCAGGTCACCAGCATCGGCTTGCTCATCAGCCCCAGCGCAAAAAACACCAGTGCCAGCCAGTAGAAAACTTCAGCCTTTAGCCTTTGGCCTTCTCCACGTAGTGTGCATACGCCCAAATCGTGAGCAATCCGAAAAAGGTGCTGAGCACGTCCCTGCGTTCGGACACCCACGCCACCGACTCGACGTGCAGGGGATGCAGTGCAAACAAGGCCGCCACCATGGCGCTGGGCCAGGTTTCCCGGGTCATTAGGCGCAGCACCAGGAAAATCAGCAGCGTGTTGGCAATATGAAACCCCAGGTTGACCAGATGATGCGCCCCGGCATTCAGGCCGAACAACTGGCAGTCCAGCATGTGAGACAGGCATGTGATGGGATGCCAGTTGGCGTTCACCACCGCCCCGAATGCCCAGCCTGCGTTGGACAGCGTCAGCCCCTGCTGGATGCGGAGGTTTTGGGTGACATACTCCGGATCGTCATAATTGATGAAATCAAACCGTCCCACCGGCCAGAACACGGCCAGCGTGACCCCGGCCAGCAGCAGGCCGATTAACCATTCACGACGCATTCCATTTTATTGCTTGGAATCAACCCGCATTGCAAGATTGTTCACTGCGTGTTGGAGCGGTCGCCGGTCTCATCCTGGCCTTGCGAAGGCTGATCCGCGCGCGCCGCAACCTCGTGATACGCCTGGTGCGCCCGGTACAGGGCCAGCAGCTCCTGGTTTCTTTTCAATAGTTCCTGGTTTCCTGCCGCGGATGCCTGCGCACACGCCTTTCCCGCCATCCAGATGGCATCGTCAAACCGTCCTGCCTCGGCGTAGGCCGCGGCCAGCGTGCCGACGATCAACGGTGTGTTATAATGGGTCAACTCACAGGCTTTTTCAGCGAGTTGCACGGCTTCCGGCCCGTTGCGCTGCGAGGCTTCCGGACAGGTGGCCAGCAGCCAGGCCAGATTATTCAGCAGGTCCCACATGTTGGGATGCTTCTGCAGGGCAACGCGGTAACAGCCGATAGCGCCGGCAAAATCTCCCTGCTGACTCAGGCCAGTTGCGATGCCGGTCTGTTCATCGCCGTATGTCGTGTCAATATCGGGCACTGTTTCCGTGCGGAGAATCTGAAACAAACTGGTGAAATCATCCGTCCAGAGCGGGATGTTCACCGAATCCGTTTCCGCCGGCCTTGCGGCCAGACGGATGGCGGGAGAGTTGATGATTTCGCTACTGCGCGACAACAACATCCACACCGAACGCAGGATCCACGGTGTATCCGGGGACGGAATATTTTCAACGGCGATCACCTCGTAGTTGAAATGGCGGGCCAGGTTGACCACCACCGGTTCCAGGTTCAACGCCCGGGTGGAGACATGCACTGCGATGATGCCGTTGGTTTTCATGTGCCGCTGGTAGATGGCAAAGGCCTCTTCCGTCAGCAGGTGTACGGGAATGGCGTCGCTGTTGAAGGCGTCCAGCGCCAGCAAGTCAAAAGACTGCGGCGGCTCCCTCTCCAGCGAGAGCCGGGCGTCACCGAGCGTGACTTCCGCCGTTCCGCCACAGTTGGTGAGGTAGGTAAACCACGACCGGGCCAGCCGTTCCACCTCCGGGTTGATTTCATAAAAATGTATGTCGTCTCCCGCCCGGCCGTACGCGGCCAGTGTGCCGACGCCCAGGCCAACCGCGCCGACGCGCCGGTGACCGGCCGGCAGGGCCTCCAGGGCCCGGCCGACGCCGCTCTTCTCGCTGTAGTAAGTCGTCGGCCAGGCGGCCCGCTCGGGATCGGTAAATTGCTCGCCGTGCATGATGCGCCCGTGAAACATCTGGAGGTGATGTAGGTAGGGTTGTTCCGCGTTCGCATCGTAAACCTTCAGCACGCCGTAAAAATTCCGTGATTTGTAAATGGTCGTGCCGAGGAACCGGTGCGCCTGCTGCCAAAGCATGCCGGACGCCACCAGACCCGCCAACATGCCGCCGAAGGTCAGGAAGCGCCACCGCTGGGAGCTTTCGCGATGCCACTCGCGCACGCACACGGTCAGGAGCAGCAGCCCGCAACATACCAGCCCCCATTGCAGTTCGTAATAATCGGTGAAGATCAACGGCGCAATCACCGCGACAAACAACCCGCCCAGAGCGCCGCCGGCGGCAATCATCAGGTAAAACCCGGTCAGGTGGCGCGGGTCGGGCCTGAGCCGGTAGAGTTCGCCGTGACACACCATGCAGCACGCGAAGAGCCCCGCGGAATAAATGCCCAATTGCAGTTGAAGGGAGGCGTCGAGTCCTTCGTACAGCACCCGGCAAATCCCGCCCCACCCGGCGAAGAACGCCGCAATGAACAGGGGGCGCACATACCAGCGCGGGTTGTCGAAACAGATGATGAAACTCAACAGGTACAGCGCCAGTGGCAGCACCCAGAGAAACGGAATCACCGCCACTTCCTGGCAGATCTTGTTGGTCGTCGCCAGCAGGAGCATTGACGCACAGGCCGGCAGCAGCAGCCACAGGAGACGGTCGAGGGCCGGGGGGCGGGAGTCGGGAGTGGCGGACTTCAGACCTTGGGTTTCGGACTCCGCTCCCGGCTCGCTCGACACCCGGCCTCCGACTCCTTTTGTCTTCCACAGTGTGATGGCGCACCCCGCGCACCCGATGGCGTACGCGGCCAGTCCCCATCCCCACAGCGCCGCCTGCATTTTGCGGGTGAAATGCGTTTCGAAATAGACCGGATAACTGACCAGCGCCAGCAGCGAGCCGGTGTTCGAAAGCGCGTAAAGCCGGTAGGGGGAGGCGCCCGGATGCGTGCGGCTGAACCAGTGTTGCATCAGGGGACCGGTGGCCGACAGGACGAAATACGGCAGGCCGATGCACGCGGCCAGCAGGCCGAGTATTTGCAGGGTCGGATTCCCGCCGCCTTCCGGCTTCCAGGCATCCGTGGGGATGATGGGCAGCAACACCAGGGCCGCGCCCAGCAGGACGAGGTGCAACGTGGCCTGCGCGCGCGGCTTGAACCAGCGGGCCGAAAAATGCGCGTAGGCATAGCCCGCCAGCAGCAGCATCTGGAAAAACAACAGGCAGGTCGTCCAGACCCCGGGCCCGCCGCCAAACCACGGCAGGATGTATTTGCCGATCAACGGCTGGACCTGAAAGAGCAGGAACGCTCCGATGAAAATTGTCACTGCAAAAACTGGCATGGCTCGGATGTTGCCGGGGTTTCTTTTTGAGCGCCAGAGCAAAGGGGCGCGGGAAAAAGCAGGAGCCGACGTCAGCAGGCGGCGTCATAGCCGGTGTAGGCATAAGGAGGCGAAGAGTGGGCGCCGAGGTAACAAGGCGTAGGTTTACCACCTCAAATTTCCCCTAAAATCTCGTGGCCTCGACTCCTAATATCCAACTCCCGGTAGGCGCCGAGGTAACGAGGCGGCAAAGGCTGCCAATGTCAGGAGAGCTTCGGTGCTGGTGGAGGGCTTCCCCTGGTCTCGTTACCTCGCCCCCTGCTGTCAATTCCCGGAAAGCGGCGACGTCAGCACCGGCGTCAAGGCTGCGGGGTCGGATGTTCGACACCGGATGATTTTTTAAGTTCCAAAGCCTTTGCCAGATTCAGGTTCTTTTGCGCATTGGCGTAATCGGGTTTGAGGCGGATGGCTTCCTGGTATTGACTGATCGCCTCGGCGGTCTGGCCTTTGATGAAGAAGGCGTTGCCGAGGTTGTAATGTGCCTCGGCGCCATCCGGTTTGAGGCGGATGGCCTCCTGAAACTGGCTCATCGCCTCGTCCATTTGATGTTTCCGGGCGAAGGCAATGCCGAGGCTGTTGTGGGCATCGGCGTAATTCGGTTTGAGCCGGATGGCTTCCTGAAACTGGCCCGCCGCCTCGTCGATTTGGCCTTTCGCTGACAACGCAACACCCAGGTTGTAGTGGGCGCTGACGAAATCGGGCCTGATCCGGATGGCTTCCTGATACTGGCTGATCGCCCCGTCAATTTGATGTTTCCGGGCGAGGGCGCTGCCGAGGTTGTTGTGGGCCTCGTCGTAATTCGGTCTGATCCGGATGGCTTCCTCGTATTGGCCGATCGCCTCATCCATTTGGCCCTTGTCGAGCAGGGCGTCGCCCAGGGTTTTGTGCGCGATGTAATTGTTCTCCGTGACTTCGAGCGTATGGCGGAAAAGCGTTTCACTGTCCTGCCAATACCCGAGTTGTTGCCGCGTCACTGCCAGACAGAGGACCATCGCCACCGAACCCGCCAATGCCAACGCCACCGCCTGATGCCGCCAGCGCCGGGTCAGTTCATGCGCGCCCCAGACCACGAGGATCAACACTCCGAGCGACGGGATGTAAGTGAAGCGGTCGGCCATCGCCTGTTGGCCTGACTGCACGAGTTGGATTACGGGCACCAGCGTCCCGACAAACCAGAGCCACCCCATCAGCAAAAATGGATACCGCCCCCGCTTTACAAATAGCAACACCGAAATGCCGCATAAAAACACACCCGCCAGTATTGCCTCCTCCAGCGGCCAATGCCTCGGATGCGGATAGAAAACGGCCAGATCGGTTGGCCAGAACATCTTCCCCAGGTAGCGGCAGTAGGAAATCAGCGCGGTTTCGACGCGCACGCCCAGTGGCAGGCTTTCGACCGCCAGCACCGCGCCGCCCTGCTTCTGCACCACGAAGGTCACGACGCTCGCCGCCGTGGCCAGGATAAAGAACGGGATTTTCTCCCGGACCAACCGCAACATGCCTGACACTTTCCACTTGTCGCCCGTCACTCTTTGGAGCGGCCAGTAATCCAGCAGCAGCAAAACGCACGGGATCGTTACCAGCATCGCCTTGCTCATCAAGCCCAGGGCGAAGAAAAACACGGCCAGCCAGTAATAAAGTGACACGTGACACTTGACACGTGACAGGATAAACGCAGGTGCGGCTTCGGTTTGTTTTCCTGTCACTTGCTTGCCGCGCCGAAGTGCGGCGAAGGCGGGCCACTTGTCACCGGTCACTGCTTTTGCGTAGCAAAGGAGCGTGAGCAGTCCGAAGAAGCTGCTCAACACATCCTTGCGTTCCGTGACCCAGGCAACCGATTCCACCCGGAGCGGATGCCACCCGAATAACGCGGCCAGCATCAGGCTCCGCCACGTCGCCCGGGTCATTCGTTGAAACACCAGAAAAACCAGGACGGTGTTGGCGGCGTGAAGCAGCACATTGATCAGGTGATGTCCCCAGGCATTCAACCCGAAGCACTGGCAGCCCAGCATGTGCGACAACCACATGAGCGGCGCCCAATAAGCAGCTTGTTGCGTGTTGCCAAACGCCCATTTCAAACCCGCCCAGGTCAAGCCTCCCTGGACGTGGGGATTCGCAGTGAGATATTGGGGATCATCGTAGTTGACGAAATCACACCGCAGTGCCGGCCAGTAAACCGCCAGCGTGATTCCCGCCAATGCCAGGCAGATGAAAAGGTTTCGGCGCATCTCAATAAAAAAGCAAAATGCAGAATGAAGAAGGCAGACAGTGAAAGTCAATCATGTAGCCATGCGAAGATGCAACCACCACTGAAAACGGGCAGGTTGTCCTTCCCGAACCGGTCTTGTGACCTCGATCCCACGGGAAAAAGTAGGAGCCGAGGTAACGAGGCTTGGTTTGGCCCGGCGGAATCCCCCGGTCTCGTAACCTCGCCCCCTACTATCCATTTCCAGTAGGCGCCGACGTAAGGAGGCGTGGGCTGGCTACGGACCGACCGTTGCATCCGCCGTCATGCCCGCGGCGTATTGGCCGGACAGTTTGACATTCATCGCGGCCACTTCCGATTGGCCCGTAATCAACGCCAGCAGTTGCGCGGTTTGAGCCGTTTCAACCGCCTTCGGAAACTGGCCGTCTTCGGCCTGGGCCGCGGCGAGTGTGCCGATAAAAACCGGCATCCGGCGGTCGGTGAGTTCAACGGCCCGGGTGGCCAGTTGCACGGCTGCTTTGCCATCGCGCAATCCGGGTTTGCCGGCCGTGGCCAGGATCCAGGCCAGGTTGTTCAAAGCCACCGGATTGTTGGCATCCGCTTCCAGTATCTTGCGGTAAAGTTGAATGGCTTTTTCCACCTCGCCCGCCGCTTCAAATTGTCCGGCACGTTGAATGTCTTCTGCGGACCCCGGCGTTTCCGGCAAGGCCGTCTGCGTGTAGGAAAGATCCGTGTAAAATGGTATGGCGCCGGCCTGCACCGCCATCTGATTGGCCGGCCGCGAATGGTATTGTATCTGGGATAAAACCTTCACGATGCCATAGGTATGCGGCGAAAGCCCGCCGATGGCAAAAGGAAGGGGGCCCAGGCTCGAACTGTAAAAGGCGCCGGCGCTGCTGGGATTTGCGATGGACAGGTTGAACAACGAATTGGGACTGTAATCCAAACGATCGATCCATCCCACCGTGTCGGGTGGAAGCGGGATGAAATTGGAATTGGCGAACGGCACCACCAGCACATCTCCGGGTTGAAGCCGGGACCGCTCGCAATCCAGCGGCCGGCCGCCCAGTTTTTCCAGGTAATATTGGAACCCCCAGTGCCCCTCGAACCACAGCGTGTGATTTGCCGGCCGGTACGTTGCCGCGATTTTCTCCGCGGCCGTTCGTTCGGCGTTGGCCACCCGATAGTCGGCCAGCACCAGGTTCAACCCGATGGCCGCCGCCGGAACGAGCGGCCACCACGATCGGACATCCCACGGGGCCGCCGCGGTTCGCAATCGCCGGACCAGCAGAATCGCCGCCGCCGGAACGACCGGGAGAAAATTCCGGGCGCTCACCGTCCAGTTCAACGCCATCGCAAAAAACAGTCCGCTGAGAACCCAGAGGACCAGCACGGCGGAAGTGGCGTCGCGCTTTTGCCAGGCTTCCGCGCCGGCCAGCGCCAGCAAATGCAGCCCGCCCGCCGTCAGCAAAGCCGCTTGCAACGCGTAGCTCCAGCGGCTCATTACGTCGGGAGAGGCGGCCATCAATTGGATGTCGCCGGCCTGGAGCGTTGCCGTCAACGCTGCAACCATGATCGCGCTGCCCGCCAGCCACGTCTGCCAGCGCCAGGCCAGGGGCGCGTAGAACAACAACGGCAGCAGGCTGCCGCCGGCAAACGCCAGCCCGACAATGCCTTTCACCGTCCAATCCTCGACATTCAGGGCCCGGTATGCCTGGGCATATCCTGCCGCTCTGGACAACGCGCCCGTTCCATACAGCCTGGCCGTCAGCCATTCATAACCCGCCGCCATGAGCAGCGGGACCACCAGTCCCGTCCACCACCATCCAATTTTGCGCGTCCGCAGCAGGCTCAGCAGCGGCAACAACGGCAGCAGGGTCAGCGCGCTGTATTTGGTCAGCACCGCCAGTCCCGCCAGCAATCCCGCGCCCGCGAACTGCCACCCGGATTGGCTTCCCCGCAGCGCGCGTTCCCAGACCACCACCGCCCAGATCCAGAACGCCAGCATCAGCACATCGCACATGAGCGTCGTGCTCGAGACCAGAAAGACCGGCGTCAGGACGGCAATGACGGCGGCCAGCAGCGGCCTTTCGCACCACATTTTGGCCAGCGAATAAATGCCTGCTGCCGCCGCGAAAGCAATCAACAGCCCGGCCAGATGAAGCGCGATTTCATTCCAACCCGGCAACCATGCCGCACCCGCCAGAAAGTAGGACATCAACGGCGGGTTTTGATTGGCCGCCGACATGGGGACCTCGGAGAAGAACCAGGTCACCTTGAAACCGTAGAAATCAGCCGGATGCCGTTGAATCCATTGCCCCGCCCAGATGAAAAGCGGGTCGTCCACGTGAACGGCCTTGTTGATAAACGGTCCCAGGCACACGGCCAGAATGAGGCCGATCACGAGGCGGGGATGCCCGGCAAGCCACGACGGTTTCCCCGCTGTCACAGATGATTTTGCTTCCATTGAAACACCCGACCTTACCGGATTCACCTCGGCCCAGGCAATCCTTTACCCGGTGGGAGCCGACGTAAGGAGGCGGTTCGAGTAGGCGTCGAGGTAACGATACGGCCTCACCGTGGCCGGCTTCCTTTAACCCGGCGAATTTTTTCCCAGGTCTCGTAACCTTGCCCCCTACTGCCCATCCCCCGGTAGGCGCCGAGGTAACGAGGCGGCAGGGGTCTCGATTTCCCCTTTGGTCTCGTGACCTCGACTCCTACTATTCAACCCCCAGTAGGCGCCGACGTGAGGAGGCGGCAGTGCCGGTGTCGAGGTAACGAAGCTTGGGCCAGACCTCCGAATCCCGAACCACCTCCGATTCCCATGACCCCGATTCCTGCTTTAGAAATCCGTGTCCATCCGCGTCCATCCGTGGTTAAAATCTCCCCGCGTTTGGAAAACCTGTTCGCCATCCTTCACGAAGACGCCGATTTGCTGGTTGTCAACAAACCGGCCGGGCTCGTCTGCCACCCCACCAAGGGCGATGCCTTCTCCAGCCTCATCAGCCGCGCCCGCCTCCATCTGAATTCCTCCCTCTCCGCCAACGCAGTTGTGAGGGCCGGGGTGAGGTGGCGCCTTCAACTCTCAACCTTCAACCCTCAACCGGCGTGGTCTTGCCGCGCCTGGTCAACCGCCTCGACCGCGAAACCAGCGGCGTCGTCCTCATCGCCAAAAATCCTGAAACCGCCGGCGAACTCGGCAAACTCTGGGAGAACCGCGCCGTCCAAAAGGAGTATCTCGCCATCGTCCACGGCCACGTCCGCGACGACCGCGGCCTGATTGATGCGCCCCTCGGCAGGGACGAACACAGCCGCGTTGCCGTCAAGGATTGTGTCCGGCCCGACGGCGCGCCGGCGCAAACTGAATTCATTGTTGAACGCCGTTTCAGTCGTCCTCCTCCTCGTCCTCGTTCTCGATCATTGAAATTCGAGGACGAGGACGAAGAACGAGGACGGGAAGGTTCGGAGTTCTGTCCCGCAACCGGCGGACAATTCTCCCTCTCCGCCGCTTGCGGGGCAGAGGGCCGGGGTGAGGTGGCAACGTCCTCGTTTTCCCTCCTCCGCGTCGTCCCCCGCACTGGCCGCAAACATCAGATCCGTCTCCACCTCGCCCACCTCGGCCACCCCGTCGTCGGCGACAAACTGTACGGCGGCGACGAGGACCTGTATCTGGCGCTGGTCGAAAACCGCCTGACCGATGAACAGCGCGCCCGGCTCATTCTGCCGCACCAGGCGCTTCACGCCCGCGCCGTCCGCTTTCTCTGGCGCGGCCGGCCCGTGGAATTTTCCTGTCCGCCCGAACCCTGGTTCGCCGGTTTTGCCGGCACCGGTTAATTTCTCCTCCTCGTTCTCGTCCTCGTCCCTCGTCCTCGAATCCGGTAGGCGCCGAGGTGACGAGTCGTAGGTATGCCCCCCAAATATTCCCCAAAGGTCTCGTCACCTCGACCCCTACTAACTCACAGTAGGCGCCGACGTAAGGAGGCGGTCCGGGTAGGCGTCGAGGTGACGAGACGGTCCCACCGTGGCCGGCTTCCTTTAACCCGGCGAAATTTTTCCCAGGTCTCGTAACCTCGCCCCCTACTATCCAACCCCCGGTAGGCGCCGACGTAAGGAGGCGGCCCCAGAGTAGGCGCCGAGGTAACGAGGCGGGGAGTAGCCTTCGATGTCAGCAGACCTGACCATCTCGCCCCTTGATTCCTGGCTCCCGCTTTTGTCTTGCGCCTTGGCGTCTCGGCGCGTTTGCGTTAAATATCCCCCGTGCCTGACATCCCCCAGACCTTGGACGCCGCCGTTGATCGCGGGCCGGAGCCATCGGGGAGGCGGCGGTTCGCCGCGTTCCTTTCCCGCCACGGTCCCCTGGTCCTGACGCTGGCCCCCCTGGCCTGGTTGATTTGGGTGATTGGGAAATATTCCGTGGAGGTGCCCTGCATGGACCAGTGGGAACTGGTGCCGCTGCTGGACAAGATGTATCGGGGCGGATTGACCCTTCATGACCTCTGGGCGCAGCACAACGAACACCGGATATTTTTCCCCTATATCATCATGCTCGGGCTGGCGCGCCTCACGGGTTGGAACATCCGTTGTGAAATGGCCGTGAACGTGCTCCTGGCCGCCGGCATCCTGGTCATCCTGGTCCGCCAGACGAACAAAACCGCGCGGAAACTGGGGATGACCCGGTTGCCCTGGGCGATGCCCGCGCTCTCGCTCGTCGTTTTCTCCATTACCCAGTATCAAAACTGGCTCTGGGGCTGGCAAATCCAGATGTTGCTCAACCTGCTCGTGGTGCTGGGCGGAATTGTGGTGCTCGCGGGCGAACCCTTTGGCTGGCGCCGGTTCGCCGCCGCGGCCCTGCTCGGCATCGTGGCCTCCTTTTCCTTCGCCAACGGCGTCCTGTTCTGGCCCATCGGACTGTTCCTCCTGCTCGCCGTCCCCATCGGAGGCCGCCAAAGAATGGCCGCCATCGCCGGCTGGCTGTTGATCAGTGCGCTGACCGTTGGGGCCTACTTCCATCATTACCGCAGTTCCGAAGGCCATCCGCCCTGGGACTGTCTTTTCCACCAGCCGCTTACCTATGTCGCTTATCTGCTGAAATACTTCGGAAACTTTTTCGGCCAGCATGGCGTCGGTGACATTCCCACCGACGGCGACATTGCGTTGGCAGCCGGTTTGGTGGGAATCATGGCCATGGGTTGGGCGGCCGGGGTGCTGTTGCGCGGAAAGATCGCGGATTTTCGGACCTTGCTCCCTTACTTCGCGATGAGCCTGTATTCCGTCATCACCGCCCTGGTCACCGGCGTGGGCCGGCTTGGCTTTGGCAGCGACGAGGCAACCTTTTCCCGCTATTGCACCATGATGGTGCCGTTCTGGGCGTCGCTGGTCATTTTTCTTTTTCTCCTCGCCCAGGTTCCTCCTCGCGGAAGGCGGCGGGTCCACCGCCGACGCTGGTTCCGGGCCGGAGCCACGCGGCTGAAACCCGTTGTCGTGGCCAGGCAGATGGTTGGCCGATGGTCGCTCCGGGCCGCCCTGGCGTTTCTG
>JBKQOA010000190.1:0-22852 GCA_052145735.1 Limisphaerales bacterium | reverse complement strand
AACCCAGATGTTCTTCGGGGCGAAATAGATCAGCGTCGGCGCAACGGTCCCCACAGGCATCGCGTACTGAGTGGCGGTGGCCATCTGAGACCAATTGGTGAAGGTCATCATGGCCCCGCCGTAGCTCCCTGAGCTGTTGACCGTCGACATGTAGACAATGAACTTACCGTTGTAGTTGACGCAGCTGAAGTCCTTGAGCGCGACCCACCCGTTTTTTGGCTGGGCGAGCGGGCCTGTCGACGTCCATACGAAGTTCGTGGGCAGCGTGCAATTCTGCGCGAAACAGACGGGTAATGAGCAGCAGATGGCTGAAAACCACAGGACTGAAACGACCGCAAAAACGCCTTTTCCCCACACTTTTGCAATAGACTTCTTTGGCCGCGATTTAAAGGCCAACCAGTTGAGGATCTGCAGCATAATTTGTAGGTAATTAATTTTAACCTGATTTTGGGTTTGATCAATTTTTTGTAAAAAACTTAGTTGATTGTTGTTTTCACGGAACCAAGTGGACAACAATTTCTTTTTGGTTGCGGTAGATTCCAATCTTCATGGCGCTTCCAGTGGATGATGCCGGCGCCTGTTGCAGCAGCGCCGTCGTATCCGCCGTCTTCCGGCCGTTGACGGAAAGAATGACATCATTTTTTCGCAGCCCGGCTTTGGCCAAGGCGGAATCCGCCGGAACTTCCAGCACCATAACGCCCGTTACACCAGGCAGACCGAATGCGGACATCTCGCCTTCATCAGCAATGTTGCGCACGCTGGCGCCGAGCCACATCGCCGGCGCGGCGGCGCGCACGGCTGCCGCAGGCGTGGGCATTTTGGGTTCTGGCAATTGCGGAACACGCGCGACGGCCCTGAGTTCCGGTTTTTGCACTCCGAATTGGTCCATCGGAAAATTGACGAAGCCCAGGGCCAGCGCGGGCGAGCCGTCCTTCACGCGATAGTCGCCGTGCGCCGGACCGATGAATTGCGCGTCGGTCACGATGGAATGTTCATCGCGACCGCTTTGCTGCTGCAACTGTGTCGCGGGTTCGATGGCCGTCACGCCGTATTTCTGCACCAGGTTGAAATCCATTTCCGCGCCCCACGGCGGACGGGGCATGTTGGCCGGACGATAGGCCGTCCAGACGATGTTGTGCATGAAAATGTCGCCGCTTTTGTCATACCAGACGTGAGGATCGTAGCCGCCATCCACCAGGATGTTGTTTTCAACAACGCGATGATAGCCTTCGCGATTTTTGATTCCGCCGTGAAGGCACAGATTGTTTGTGATGATGTAATTCGATGAACCATCGTCGAGGTCAATGTCCCACCCGTGATCGCAGCGCCAGCGGTTGTTGGCGAGCACGTTTGGCTTCACCGCGTCGAGTTTCGGCAATTCCGGAACCTGCTTCACCCACGCGTTGACTTCGCCGATGTTGGGCCGCCAGTAGCGGTCGCGGCCCCACGAATTGAAGGAACCGTGGTCACCCGTCTCCTTCACCGTGTCGAAGATGTCGCAAAACTCAATGACATGTCCGCCCCAGCAGCCGTCGCCGATGTTGATGCCGGCACGCGGCATGTCGTAAATCGAACAGTGCCGGACGGTGATGCCCTGGGCGAGGTCAATTTCCACGCCGGCGGTTTGTTTCTCCACGCGCCCGGTCAGATGGATCAGACAATCGTCCACCAGGCAGTCCGCCGGGTAATTGTCGGTTTTCGGTCCGGGCGGGCGGTCAATCTCGTCAAGCCGGTGAACCTGGTAATAGTTGAAAAGCGGGCTGCGCGCGGCCTGCGGGTCGCCGACAAAACAAATCCCGCTCGCGCCCGCCTTGGCGATTTGCGTTCCGCGAACGGTGATACGGCGGTTGTAATTGTTGACGAACACTGCGTTGCCGCCAACCTGATCAATGAAACCATCTTCCAGCGCGCAATCCTCCGCGCCGTTGAAGAAAATCGCCCCGCCGCGATAAATTGCCCAGTCCGAACGCAGGAGCGGTTCGCGGGTGTCCATGACCGTGCGCGCCGCCTGGCGAAACATCAGTCCGCGCAGCGTGATCCACTTCACCGGGTGCGCCTCGTCGCCGCGAAATTCGACCAGCGTCCGCAGGCGCGTGGCCTCCACGACCGCATTTTTCAAATCGAGTCCGGCGGGCGGGTAGAAATACAGCGTGTGCGTCTTGGAATTCAGAAACCATTCACCGGGCGCGTCCAATTCCTCGAAGATATTTTCCACGAAGCGGATTTGCCGGTGCGCCGCCGCGCCGCGATTGTTCTGCCAGCCGCCTTCGAGCCGCACCTGGCCGTTGGTCTCCCTGCCGGTGATGCGCCAGGTGAAATCGCCCCACAGCGCCGGGTGCATCGCATGGTAATAACCGCCCGTCGGATCCGCCCATCGCGCCACCCGCTGCGGCGAAATGGCGTCCGCCGCAAATCCATCGAAGTATTGCGCCTTCGGGTCAAAGTTTGGGTAACGCGCCAGAATCTGCCGCTCGCCGTTGACGAAAATTTCCTCGGTCTGCAAATCCGCGGGAACTTGCGCCTGAAAAATTCCGTTCGTGTAGGGCTGCCAGTCGAGCTTTTCCAGCCTGACGCCGCCGCTGATGACGGGCTGCTCGTTTTGATAGGCTTGATAGACCTCCGGGGCGTCCTTTGTGCCTGAATCCTGCGCCGTGAACACCAGCGTTTTCGGGAGATAGTAAGTCCCGCCGCGCAGGCAAACCGTCCCCCTTCTTCGCCGCGCCGCCTGCTGGGCGCGCTGGAGTGTCGCGAACGGCCTGGCCAGCGTGCCCGGGTTCTTGTCGTCACCCGCCGGCGAAACGAAATAGGTTTGCGCGTCACAGACGCACACGAAAAAAACTGCCACCGTACAAACGAAAATGATTTTGAATTTCACGCACTGACGGGTCCGGCAGGTTCGCTCAAGTCGGCCATCATTCCGAAAATCCATTGGTTTGAGTCGGGCGCCGGGTATTGTCCTACGGCTGCCAGACGGCCCGATAAAAGCACGCGGCTGACGAGACGGAATTAGTAAGCCGGAACGGACCGGTCGCCGACGTGTTGGTGGAAATGGCCACCCAATTATGCGAAAGCAAATTTGTGCAGCTTTGAATCACGTAAGGCACGCCGGATTGTCCATTGACCTGGAAGATAAATTGACCGGATGCCAGTTGCGATGCCGTCATGGGGACGAGGAGTGGCGCGGTCGGCGCGAACACGAGCACGTTCGCCGAGTAGGGAGGGAAGGTGCAACTGAAGTTCGTGCTGACGCCGGAGATATTGGTCTGGGCAATGTCGAGGGAGCCGATTCCGGTGGCCGCAGCCTGGTCTTGCGGAATGCCGTAGGAGTAAACGGCCGCGTTGGGAGAGGGCACATAACCGGCCAGCTTGATGGCGGCGGTGAGGTTGGAGCAGGAACTCTTGTTGATCACGAGCAGGGTCAAAGAGCCGTTGGTGCGTTGCACGGCATAGGTTCCCAGAAGTTCATAATCGTTCGTGGCAGTGATGACGGTATCGCCGCCGCGGGCAAAATATTTCAGCAACTTGATACAATAGTAACTTGGGTAACAGTTGTAGCTGGGCGGCACGCTATCGTCAGCGCAGACGCCTCCATCGCCGAGATAGGCGCCGGTACTGGGGTCGATGCGCCAGCCATACATGGCGTTGTCTGAACTGGTCAGATCCGACTGGCCGTTGTGCAGGTCCCACCGCAGGAAGGCGTTGAATTCGGTTTGCAGGATGTGGCCGATGACCTCGTCCTGGAACAACCCGCCCACCAGGCTCAGGGGTTGTTTGTCGCCTCCCGGACCATACTCGGTGACGTCGAGTTCGATGTTCGTGGCGACGTTGGTGCCCAGATAGTATCCCAGATAATCATTGAGCATCATCCGTAAATTCGCCGCATCGATTGTCCACTGCTTGGACCAGGAGACGAGATTATAGGTGTCCCCGTCGCTCGGCGCGTAATTATGTTCGATGAGGAAGTCCGGCAGCGCATTGGGATTGTTGGTTCGCATGGTATATAACATCACCGGGGTCCAGCCGTAGTGCGTCACGCCGGTGACAGGATTGACGGCGGCATGATTGTTGTAGTTGGCCGTGCCGTCTTCAGTCGTGTCAGCCACCGCGCCGATTTTGATGGTTGGGTCCACGGCTTTCATTTGGGTATAGTATTGCGCGAAGCGCATGGCATAGGTCCAGGGATCGTGCGGCTGCCACGGCGGATTGGTGCTGCAGTCCAGTTCCCAACTGCCGCCGACCTCGTTGCCGATCTCCCAGTATTGAAAGTGGCAATGGTTGGTGATATTCATCTCGGCGACTCCAAAAGCGGCTTCCTGGGGCGTGCTGCTGCCATAGTTGGCGATGATGAAGGCCTGGGTGTGCGCATTGGTGGCCGTATGAATGAAGTTGGGGGTAAAGGAACCCCAAGTTCGCGGGCTGGTGTTGCCGTACTGCATCGCTTCGTTGGTCCAGTGGTAGCCGTCGCCCCAACTGCCGCCGGGCCAGCGCAAGGCCCCAATGCCCATGTTGGTCACCTGGGCCATGGTGCCGGGCGCGTCTTCAGAGCCATCCCAGGCGACGTTGTTGATGCCGAACACCCGGGCGTCCACCGTGCGCACCGGGGCCGCGGCGTTGACGCCGACATGAACGACCGAGGGCTTCGGCGCGGCACCCAGCCTTATATTAGCGATATAAAATTGCGGCTGCACTGTGGAAGAGTTCCAAATCTCAATACCGGTCAGATTGGTAATATTTGCGATACCGAGGGAAGTCAGGGAAAAAGTGTATTGTTTCCAGGTATTGGCCGGAGCGGTTACATATACGGTGTTCTGCCAGGTTGAACCTGCTTCAGCCTGGATGCCGACACTTTGTCCGCCGGTGGGACCGCCATTTAACCAAAAGCTGATATTGGCATAAAGGGTGGTATCAATGGGATCATGTACGAGCCACCATGCCTGGTAACTGCTGCTGGCGGCGACAACCATGGAATTGCTGCCATTAAAGTTCGGATTATTGGTGGCATAATGCGTCACCCAGCCCCAATCCCCCCAGCCATTGTTTAATTGGATGGTGTAAATGAGGCAATCGTCATTGGCAGGAGTGATGGTATTGTACAGCGGCAGCACGGTCACTGTGGCGATGGCACTGGTGACACTGCCGTAACTGTTCGCGACCGCCAAATCGAATTGGAACGTGCCGGTAGAGGGCGGCGTGTAGGTCAAAGACAGACTGGTCGCGCCGGGAATGTTCGTCAGCGCGCCGCCGCTGCCGCCATCGGTCTGCCATTGATACGATAAGGGCTGGCTTCCGGTCGCCGATGACGTGATGGTAACGCTTGAGCCGTGGGAAATAACGCCCGAGGGCGAAACTACCGGCGTGGAAACGGAGGGAGAATTGTTCAAATGCAGTCCAACATCAAACACAGCGTCGAAGCTGTGGCTGCTGCCAAAGGTGACGGTTCCGCCGCCCGGAGGGAAAAGTCCAATCTGGCCCGCGGCGTAGGGGGAGTTGGTGGCGACCGCCAGCGCCTCCCAACCGCTGGTTGAACTCGCCTTGCCAAACGACCAGGCATAAGTGGTGTTGGGTGCCAGGGGCACAGACAAGCCGTTCCACTGCAGCCAGTCGCCGTCATTGAAAGTGATATTGGCCGAGGTGTTGGTTTGCAGCGGGGTCACGGTGCTGCCGGACACCGAGTAAAGGTGCAGGTAATAGGGTTGGGCCGTCCCAATGCCGGAGTCGCTGCCCAGACCGGCCGTCCGTATCGCCAGGGACGACAGGACGTATCCCGCCGGGTTTGTACCGGTCAGAAATGTTTGGCCGGGTTCGCCGGTGCCAAAACCGGTTTGGTTATCGGTGTAATAATTTAAGCCATCGGGACCCGTCTTGTTGCCACTGGTGCTGAACTGCGAAAGATCATTCGTTCCGGGAATGGGAGCGGTGGCGCCCAAATCCACAAGCGTCTGCGCACCGGCAGTACCTGCCAGTATGGCAGCAGCAGGCACTAATACGCACCGGAGCCAGCCGCGCCACCATTTGCCCGGCCTTGAAGACATCCAACTCGCGAATGGAATACCGCACGAATCCCAGCAGGGGTTAGAGGAAAAAAGGGCCTGGGTACGACAATTTTTATTCATATAGCTTTGTCAAGACACTACCACACCTTCCGGTGAAGGTGGAAACGGAAAGCTGATCCAGCCGTGTCGTGAGTTTTAATGACAGCAGGTTGTTCCAGAGCAACAGTTTGTTCATTTCGCGCCGATTTGGCAACTCACGGCACGGAGGGACGCGGCGTGCAGGGCAAAGTTTGCTCCACCGCCGTCGCCGGCTCGAGACCATCGGAACTGGCCGTCAGTTTAAATTCACCGGCCTCCCGCGTGGATTGCGCGATGACCTGCGCCAGGCCGTTGAACAGGCTGCGCGACCACGGCGGGACGCCGGCGTGCCCGATGATTTTCACGGTCACGTTGGGGTTCAAACCGCCCTGGCCGGCGACGTTGTTGACGCCGACAGCGATGACGTTATCACCAACGTGGATGAATTTTTTGACGTCGAAAATCGGCTGCGCCTGCCAGTCGTGCGATTCGCCGATGAACTGGTTGTTCACGAAATACCAGCCCTCGTCGTCGCAGCCGCCGAAGCAAACTTGCGCGCCGGCGCCCTTCAAGTCTTCTTCCGTCACCGTGAAATGCGCGCGGTAAATCGCCGTGGTGTTTTCCGTTTTGATCGTCGCTTCGCCGCCGCTGGCTTTGGCATTGAGGTTGTTCCAGGTCGAATCATCAAAATCATTCGCATACTCCGGCACGGTGCTGCTGTTGTGCGGAACTTTGGCAAGCTGCCAGCGCCAATCGTTGACGGCAACACTGCGTTCGGGCGCGGTCGGGACGAACACGTCCGGCTCGTGGCAACTCGGGTCGCCGTTGCCCACGCCGATGATTTTGCCGGCGCCTTCGATGGTGAAATTTATTTTATTCTGCGCCACCGGCACCGCGCGGCCTTGCGCGTCCAGCGCGGAAACGGTGAACACCGACACGTCCTCGCCGTCGGCGTTGATGGTTTTGCGATCCGGCGTAAGCTGAATTTGCGTGGCGTCGCCGGTGGTTTCCACTTTCGTTTCGGCAATGACGTTGCCGCCGGCGTCAAAACCTTTCGCGCTCAACGTTCCCGGCGCGTATTTCACCTGCCAGCTCAATTTTGAATTCGGCTTCATCGCCTGCTTGCCGAGCGACGCGCCGTTGAGGAATAATTCCACCTGTTTGCAGTTGCTGAAGGCCTGGACGAGGATTTCCTGGCCTTCCTTGCCCGGCCAATTCCAGTGCGGCAACAAGTGCAGCACCGTATTTGTCGTCCACCACGATTGGTAGTAGTAAAAAACGTCCTTCGGAAAACCGCACGTGTCGAGAATGCCGAAGTGCGAGTTGACGCACGGCCACCAATACGGCGTCGGCTCACCGCGATAATCAAAACCCGTCCAGACGAACGCGCCGGAAAGCCACGGACGGTCGGCAAAGAAACTCCACCAGCTTTCGGCGGTTGTGGTCCAACCGGGCCAGACAACGTCGTAAGCGGCGACGTAACCGTGCGGCCCGTCATTGGTGTAGATGCCGCGCGTGCCGACGACGCTGGCTTGCTCGGTGCCGACGTTCGGCTGATTCGGATGCTGGGCGTGGTATTGGTCCATCTGCGGGCCGTAGTGATAATTCCAGCCGCGCACTTCGATGACCGAGTTGATGCCGCGGAAAACATTGTCCTCCGGCGAGGCGTAGGTGACGGGGCGCGTCGGGTCGAGCTGCTTGACGTAGTCCTGCATTGAACGCGCGACGTTGGCCGCTTGCGGCGTATCCTGCACGGCGAATTGCTCGTTGGCGATGCACCAGATCGCGACGCTCGGATGGTTGCGGTCGCGGCGGATTTGGTCGTCCCACTTTTTCATGTTTTCCGAATCGCTGCCCATCAACCGGCTCTCGTCCAGGACCAACAGGCCGAGCCGGTCGCAGGCATCGAGCAATTCCGGCGTGGGCGGGTTGTGCGAGGTGCGGATGGCGTTGCAGCCGAACTCCTTCAGTTTTTTCACGCGGAATTCCTGCAACGCGTCCGGAATGGCCGTGCCGACGCCGGCGTGGTCCTGGTGATTGCAGGTGCCGTAGATTTCGTAATGCTTGCCGTTCAGCAAAAAGCCGTTCGTCGCGTCAAAGCCCACGGTGCGGATGCCGAAGGTGGTTTCTTTTTGGTCAACGATTTTGTCGGCGACGGAAACTGTGGTGACCAGCTTGTAGAGTTTGGGCGATTCCGGCGACCAGAGAACCGGCGAGGAAATCTTTGATTCCAATTTTACGATGCCCGGTGAATTGCGTTTCAATGTTTCCGACTCCGAAAACTTTTCCAGCGATTTGCCGTCGGGCGAAATGATTTCGCAGTTCACGGCGGCTTTCGTCGCGTTTGTCGTGGCGTTGAGCAGGCGGACTTCGACGGCGACTTCAGGACTGCCTTGCGGAATGTTTTTTTCAAATTCACTCTGCACAAAAACCCCGCCCGGCGCGATGGCCACCGGCGCGGTCTTGTCCAGCCAGACGTGGCGGTAAATGCCCGCGCCTTCGTAAAACCACCCCTCGGATTTGGTCGCATCCACGCGTACGGAGATTGTGTTCGTGCCGCCGAAATGCACCACGTCCGTGATGTCCTCGCGGAACGGATAGTAACCGCCCTCGTGACGTCGCACGCACCAGCCGTTGACCCACACCGTCGCATCGCGGAACACGCCGTCGAACGTCAGCCAGATACGTTTGCCCTCGTCGCCCTTCGGCAACTCAAATGTGCGGCGATACCAGGCGATGCTGTTTGTCGGATACTTCACGCCCAAGGTTTTGAAACCGTGGCTGCCGTCGGCGGCCCAGTCGAACGGCAGTTCCACCGCCCAATCGTGTGGCAAATTGACGACGCGCCAGTAGGGGTCGGAGAACTTTTCCGACGCCGGCCCGCCACCGGTCCCGGAGTTTTCCAGGTGCAGCGCGTCCGGCCAGTCGTCGCCGAGATGGAATTTCCAATTCGCGTCGAGCGAAAGATGTTCGCGCAGCGAGTCGGCAGCCGCCAATGGTGTGACAAATAGCGCGGCGCACGCGCCGCCAATGAGAGAACCAATTAATATTGTATTTTTCATTTCAATGTTGGCAACCAAAGTTCCTGGCATGACACGCGTTCGTCCTTGCCGGCCAGCACACCAGCGGCGTGCTGAACAGCTACGGCCGCACCAACCGGAAGAACACCGCCTCGTTCGTCGGGTTCACCGGCATCGCCACCAGATTCGTCTGCGTAGAACCGGTGACGTTGACCCAGTTTGTGCTGAGGCCCACGGCGAGGCTATTCGTCTGCGACTGCAATTGCCAGCCCGTGTGGTCCACCGGCCAGGCAAGGCCAAGCTGCCCAGCCACATTGGTTGCACTGATGGCGACGGGTGCGGACGATGTCGGACGCGCGCTGACTTCAGCGGAATTGGGGCTCTCACCCGCGGCGTTCACCGCGCTCACGACAAAGTAGTAAAGCGTGCCGTTGTTCAGGCTGTTGTTGGTGAAGGCAAGGCTCGCGTTGGTGGCAATGGTCGTGTAACCGCTGCCGCTGGTGAGCGAGCTTTTGATGTAGTAGTTCGTGGCCGTGGCTGAAGCGGACCAACTGAGCGCGACACTGCCATCGCCGGCCGTTGCCGTCAAACCGGTGGGGGCGGCAGGCGGAGTCGGCCAGCCGGGCACCGTCACGTTATCAAATGTGGCAGTGCAGAGGCTCGAACTGTTGTGACTGGTCAGGGCCAAACCCACATACACCGTGGACGTCATCGTGAACGTGTTCGTTCCTTGCGGCGTCCACGTCACGCCATCCGGCGAACGGTATCCGGTAAAGGTGCTTCCACTCCGCACCAGCCTGATCCAGTAGGGCGCGTTCAGGCCGGTGGTCTGGTTCCAACTGGTGCCGCCACCGGCGCTCGAACGGTATTGCCAGGTCACGCCATTGCCCGGTGTCACGGCAATAAAGGCGTTGGCCGCGCCGGCGTCCAGGCTCTGGCGGATCATCACCCCGGCCTTTGACCACGGATCAATGTTCTGCACAGAGACGACGCGGGCGATGATCGTGCAATTTCCAGTCGTGGTCACATAGTCAAAGCGGAAGGCGTCTGCCGTGCCTTGAATGTCCCCTCCAGCCCCAGCCACAGTAAATACTCCATTGGCGTAAAGTGAACTGCCTGTAATCCCCACCGCACCGATATCCTGCGTCTGCCAGGGCGAAGGCACTGACGGTGCCGGTGTGGCGCTGGCTTCGATAGAATTGGAACTGGAGCCGTAAACGTTGGTCGCGGCCACGACGTAATAGTAGGTCGTGCCGTTGACCAAACCGGTATCCAGATAAGTTGTCGCCGTCACGCCGCTCGCAATGTTCGTGTAAGGTCCGCCGGTGATTGTTGAGCGGCCAACCATGTAACTGTCCGCGCCGACGGCCGTATTCCAAGTCAGTGAAACTGCCGCGTTGGAGGCAGTCGCTGTCAGGCCGGTGGGTGTGAACGGCGGCTGGTTGGGCAGATCGCCGTAAACGATGCCGAGGGCCCCAATGTAACATCGGCCGTAGATTTTCGGGTCGCCGATGACCTGCTGGATACCGCCGTATTGATGCTGGTCGTCATTGATCCGCGTCCAGGTTGCGGCCTGGTCATCGGAGCGATAGACGCCCCAGGTATTGTTGATTTCTCCGTGCAGGTAGATGGCCGGATAACCGCCGCTGCTCTTGGACTTGCCAAAACCAATCGCGTGCGCGGCCTGGACGCCGGGCACTTGGAAGAAGCTCGCGGCGGAATTGGTCGAACACCACAGGCCATTGTAAAGCGCCACCCACACGTTGCCCTCCCGGCTGAACGTGGTGCGCATACTGTCAGCCCACGCGGTAAGCGTCGCTCCGGCGAAAAAGCTGGCGCCGCCATTGGTGCTGACATAGACAACGCCCGAGTCCGGCATGTAGATGTAAAACTTGTTGGAGTTCACACGGTCGGAGAACGGATAGGGCTGTTCCCACGAATTCGGCGGTGTTGGATTGCTGCCGGCGCATTGAGTCCAGGTGGCGCCATTATTCGTGGAATAGAACGAAGGGGAACCCGGAATTGCCCAGACCAGCCGGCTGCCATCGGCGGAAATGACGACGACCCCGGGGCCGTTCGTTGCCGCCGCCGCCGGCTCCGTCGCAAATGTCGTCCAGGTGCTTCCGGCGTTCGTCGAGAAATAGCCGCTGCGGCCCGAGTCATTATAATAGGTGCGGACGACCAGATTCGGGTTCAGCTCCGCGAAATCGATGATGTAGTTATTGCCGCCGCCCGTGAAATAATTCGTAGCCGGGGGGGAAACATCCAGATTGTAATGGGCAAAACCCGCTATGTCGCCAAACGCACTAAAAAGCTGCGGACCGCTGGGCGGGCTGGCAAGCCCCGTTCCGGTCCTGCAGTAAACCATTTCCTCGATGCCGACGGACTGGAACTCCCAGGAAGGCTGCGCCGCCGTGAAATTGAAGCTGGAAAAAACGCCGCCGCCGCTGGTCCAAAAGAGGTGGTCGGAATTGAACGGATCGATTTTAAGATCATCGCTCCAACCCTGGACGATCGGGCCGCTGGCACCCACCCCCATCCACGGCGCGCTTGAACAATCCGTGTTCCCGGCGTAGGTCTGCGTCCAATTTGTCCCGCCGTTGGTGCTGCGATAAATATAATTTTGCGGCCACCAACAATCAATCGTGCTCACCGCGACCGTGTTCGGGTTTTCGGCGTCCACCGTCACGCCCCCGAAACCGCCCTGGCCCGTGGGCGGCGTCACGTTAATCGAAGTCAGTGTTGTGAGATTGAATTTGCGGACCGCGCCATAACTGACGCCGTTCGGTCCCGGCGCATCGCAGAACGTAATATACATGTTCCCCAGCCCGTCCTGCGCCGCGTGATGCGGCATATAGCCCGGTGGAACACCGTTGGTGTTGATGCCGGTCCAGGTCGAGCCGCCATCGGTGCTGCGAAAAAGGTTTGTGCCGCCTTGCGACACGCCCACCCAGATTACGGGCGTGGCGCTGCCGGGCGAGCCGCTGCTCTTGATGAATTCCACAAACACAATGCCGACGCCGTTCGCCGTGGTGCTGACAGGGAAACTGGTGACTTGCGACCAGTTCGCCGCATAGTTCGCGCTCTTCCACAATCCGGCGAGATGCGTGCCGTAGAAAAGAATGCTGCCCAGGTTGGGATCCACACCGAAACGTTCCCCGCTGCCGCGACCGTCGTTGTTGGATTCTATCACCCACGGCGAGCTGATGACGGTAAAGCTCGCACCTTGATTGGTCGAAATCATGATTCCGCTGGGATTCGACCCACCCATCCAGCCACAGGCGAGATAAAGCCGGTTTGTGTCCTGCGGGTCGAGACCGATGCTTTCGACGCCCATCAGACTCCCTTGATTATTCGGGTAGCCAACAAAGTTCAACAGTTGAGTCCATGAAGTAGTCGTCGGATTCCAGCGATACGCGCCGCCGATGTCCGTGCGGCAATACATCAACCCCGGCGCATTGGGATGGAACACGATGCCGTCCACATACCCGCCGCCATTGATTACGACGGGTTTCCAATTGTAAGCCTGCGCCCAAACCATCCCCCCGCCGGCCAGCAAACCCAAAATCAACAGGATTAAACGCAAAATCCCGGGAAAAAGACGACATTTCCCCGGGCCATTTTTTATCTTAAACGACGACATATGTTATTATACTGCGAATCAACAAGTCCGACCAGTCGTCAGTTTTAACGACTCCGGCATCAGACGGCAACCATCGGCACCGGCGCGTCCAAGTCGAAACAGCATCCGGCCAGCATGAGGCAGTCGAACCAGGTGAAAGTTAAAGAACCTCAAAGGATCAAATACCAACAACAGAATTGTTTCAGATAAATTCTTTGACCAGGTTTTCCAGGAATTCATGGCGGCCGCTGACGTTGGCGTCCGCCTGGACAAATTGGAACGGCTAATCCGCAGTCATGATACTCCACATACCGCTCGGAACGGTGGAGATTACACCCCCCGGCAGCGTCTTCGCGTTAATGGTTTGTTGCCAGGTGAGCAGCTCGACATGACCGTCGTGGAAGACATAGCTAAACCGGTTGCGTTGAGCAGGATATAGTTGCAAGCCCTGACTGACGCCGTTTTGTTCCAGGTTCTGCTGACTCAGGTTGACGCCGTTCTCAATTTGGTAGAGACCGCTGCCGGGTGACGCAAGAATCGGACCCAAACAAAAAGCTGGCCAGACATTCCCTTCGCAGTTCTGGCTGTTAGCCAATTCCACCAGCATAAGAGTGCTGCCTGGATGGCGAACCACGGTTTCCGGATAGCCCGGCGGAGACCAGTTGACAGTCGTGGCATTATTATCATCCCAACCAACTCCCACGCCCCCAAAACTGGGGGAGTTGATGTTTGGCAATCCGTTCTGGATTGGCACAGACCACGTATTCGGCCCGCTTACCATTGCATAATCTCTTATGGAAAAGCCGCTGTCTGTTATCCAACTGACTTTCGTAAATGTGTCAAGCGGGCAGGCCATAATTTTGAGTCCCATCGCGATGCCATAAGCGCTGGCAGTGTCAGGATCGCTTGCATAAACTCCAAAATCCATGGTATTCGGCGGGGTTCCGCTGCCCCCGCCGACATAGGGATAGAGCAAAGTGTCCCAACTGACTGTCCCGCTAGGACACCACCAGGATGCGGGCGGGAACGTATTGTTGTTGTCGCCGCAAAAGGCAATCATACCGGTGGCCAGTTGTTTCATATTGTTCATGTCCTGGGAGCGCAATGCCGTAATTTTGGCCCTGGCCAGAGCCGGCAGAAGAATCGCTGCCAGGATCGCGATAATGGCGATGACCACCAGAAGTTCGATGAGGGTAAAACCTTTGGCGGTTTGCGCTTTCCACTGTCTGCGGTTTGATGGCAAATAATTCTGAATGTCCATGGGTTTATTGGGTTGAGTTGACGAGGACAATGAAACCTTTTTGGCTAATAGCATATTTTTGCCCCGCCGGCGGGTCGGGTATCTGGAAATTCGCCGTGCTGGCAAATTCCTCAAAGGTCTGCGGGCGCCGGTGATATTTCATCTTCCATCCCAGGAGAACGCGGTTGAGCGACTGGAGTTGTGTCAGGCCCGAATTAGTGGAGCTGGATTGAGTTGACAGCGACACTGAAACCGGCGGAGGCGTGGCTGTTGGCGCGTCAGCCGTGGGGGTTGCCGCGTCAGCCGTGGCTGTTGAATTGGATCCCTGCGACGGCGCAACCGAGGCTGGCGTACTGTCTGACTTTTTGCATCCGCTGGACGCCACCAGAACGAGCAGGAGACACAAAATGCCCGCATTTGGCAGCCAACCGGCACGCCTGCCGAAATCAAAAAAAATGCTCACGGGTACTGTCATGGACTGGATAAAAGATACCTCATTTTAGCCTCAAGTCTTGTAGTGAAAATTGACGACACTCCGGGCCGGGATTATATCTTTCACAAACCCATTTTCACAGAATGGCCAAACAAAAATCGCTTTACGGCTGTTTCCGGAGTTGTCAAACCCCGGGAGTCTCCCCGGCAAAGCGGGGGATTTCCCGATAACTTTAATGATTAGCTTGCGTCCATTTCGCGATCGCGAATGACAACCCGGTCACACCATGCTTCGGCGATTAGGGCAGCGGCGGACCGACGACGACGCGATAAAAGCGCGCTGAATTGGTCGCGGCGATGTCCTGCCAACTGAACGGCATGGCCGGAGAATTTGTGACAAAGTCCGCGCTCCATTGGGTCAGATTGGTGGAGGTTTGAATCTCGTAATCCGGGCCGGTCTGGCCGCTGATTTGCATGGTGAACAGGCTGTTGCTGAACGAAACGGAAGCCAGCGACGGCAGCGTCAACGGATTAACCATAACGGAGAAACTTTGCGTGGCGCTCAAGCCGGGAGTGCCGCCGGCAGCAACCTCCAGGCTGATCGGGTTGGTCGTATTCGCCTGGATGACCAACGGCCGCCATGAAAAGGCGCCGGTAGCGGCATTTAATGTCGCGTTGGCCGGCGCGCTTAACAGGCTGAACGTCAGCGGCGGCGGTGGCTGGTTGGTGTCGGTGGCGGTGGCGGTGAAGGCAACGGTCTGGCCGACGTTCACGGTGTAATTGGGAATCGCCGCCAGCACCGGCGGTGTGTTGCCCAAAACCGGAATCACCAGCACGTCCATCGTGTAGGCGGGCAGGGTGACACTGAACGTACTGCCGACACCCGAAATACTGTTGCTGCCAGGCCCCGTCGCCGGCACCTCATTCGTGCTGGTCCAGTTGTTGGTGCCAAACTGATAGATGATGCCGGTGGTGTTAAGGTTTGCATTTGTGACCGTCACGTTCACCGTTTGGCTGCCGTTCATACTTTCATTGATCAGCAGGATTCCCAGATTGCCGTCCTGCCGCGCCACACCCTGCACCCGCAGGTTGCTGGTGTCCGAGGCCGCTTGGACAAAGGCATCGCCAGGATTGCACAGATGCCGCAGCATTTGGATGGCATAAACCACCGGGCCATTGCCGCTTCCGAGAAATGAATTCGCGTCGAAATCCAGCCAGTCCGCATTGGCAAAGGCAGGGTAGTTCAGCCAGGTGGAATAACAATCCGCCGCGAATAGCGCCTCGACCGGCCCGAGAATCGGCATCCCATTGGTGCCATTGACCAGGTAAGGGTAGTTGTCGGCACCAAACTCGGTGACGAGAATCTGGACGTTGGCGGGGTTGGGGCAATAATTGGTGATCCAGTCTTCCAAGCCCGAATTCGTTCCCGTGTGCGGGTAGGAGCCGGTGCCATTGATCATCACCGGGATGGTCGAGCCCACTTCCGACAAAAGGCTGGTGCCGACGTTGTCTGAAAAATTGGGATACCAGTGGACAATGACAAAATCGATGTTGCTGCCGCATTGCGCCAATACTTGCGGAGTCCAGTGCTGGCCGTTGTTGACGCCGTTGATGTAGTCCCAACTGTAGTCGCCCGGCGGTGTGCTGGAATAGGCCCCCACCTTGATGGTGGGATCAACCGCCTTCATGGCCATCGAAAATGCCTTGACCGCCTGACCATAAGCCGTTGGGGAGAGGAGCGGGTTGGCTAGACGGGTATAGTTGGTGTAGGGATAGGGAACAGCGTAATCACACTCCCAATCATTGCCGCCGCCATAGTAGCCGTTGCCGTAGGGTTCGTTGCCGACCTCCCAATATTGGATGCCGACGGGCGCGGGGTGTTTGATGCGCAGAAAATTGTAGCCGTCGTTCTGGCCCAGCGGGCTGGCGGCGCGCATCATCGCCCAATACCCCGCCGTTTGCCAGTTGTTGCCCCCGGCATCCACACCGATGGTGACATCATTCGCGGTGCCATAGATATTGGTGCTGGAATTGCAATAGGCGACCCACGCCGCGGCTTCCTGCGGCGAGCCATTCGTGCTGGGAATTGCCATCGCCGTCTTGTTCGAGTTCCATAAAAAACCGGAGCCCCAATCAACCGAGATCACCGCCTGCGCCTGCGCGTTGGACATCAGTTGGATGAAATGCCCCATGTCCGTGGCCCCTGACAGGTAGCCCAAGTTGTCGGCCTGGCCAAAGGCGGGGGTCATTTGATATGAGCTCCATTGGTAGCTATCCGCATAGCTACCGCCCGGATAGCGCATGGCCGTGACGCCCGCCTGCTTAAGCTGGGTGGGCGTACTGCCCCCCCAGGTGTCCCAGACGGCCATGAAGATTCCGAAAGCATTGGTCGGCACCGTGTTGATTACATTGGCCGCATTAATGGTGACGTTGACCGGCACAAAGCCCAGGCTGAAGTTTGTGAACGTGGCGGTGTTCAGCGCCGAGTTGTTGTGAGCGGTCACATCGAATCCGGCCATGACCGTGTTGTTCAATGCGACCGATTGGCTGCTGACCTGCACCCAGTTGCTGCCATTCGTGCTGTAAAAGCCGGCGAAGTTCCCGCCGGAGCGGACCAATTTCAGCCAAACCGGCACGGTAATACCTCCTTTCGCGCTGAAGGAACTTGAGCTACCGGCCGTGCTCCGCCATTGGAAACTGACTCCCTGTGTCGCCGTGGCCACGATGCTCACATTGGCCGAACCCGCCGTGCTGTCATTGCGGAACATCAGCCCGGCCTTCGACCAGCCGGAACCCGGATCGCTGTTTTGCAAACTGAGCACGAGCGCAATCATCGTGCCGTCGCCGGTGTAATTGGTGCTGGCAAAATTGAACTGGTCGGCGTTGTTCCAAATATCCGAGCCGCCGCCGGTCACGGTCCACAAGCCGCTGGCATAGGTGGCCGAGCCGGCCAAACCTGGCGATCCAATGTCCGCATCGCTCCATCCCGGTGGCAAAGCCGCCCAAGCTGTGCTGGCCAGTGGCAGAAGCATCGAAACCAGGAAAAAATATTTCGTGAGTTTTTTATAGACGGGATTGATGCTTGATACATTCATAAAAGGCAGCGCACCCCTTTGCCGGCAAGGCGAAGCTTCGCAAGACGCTGTGACATAATATATTAGCACAATCTACACCAGAAATCGCGCGAATGCACGCTCGAACTTGTAATGAAAAGTGAGGACATGGATTTGGGGTAAGAGCAGAGCATCGGCCTTGTCTCCAGACCACGGTAAAAAAATTACCCTGCGGTCTGCCGCAGGGTAATTGATTGAAGGCTGTAAATGAGGTAATTGCCAATTATCGGCTATGCATTGTCTCAATTATTAACGAGGATGCTATAAAACTCCGGCGTGTTGGCCGGATTGATGGTGGTCGTAATGCTGAAGGGCGATCCGGTAAATGCGTTCCCCGTCGACACAAGCGTCCACTGATTCTTCGGCTTCGAAAGATCCGTGGTCGAGATCAAAGAGAAAAACTTGCTCGCCAAGCCGTTTACACCTGTGATGGTCAGTTGTGTTCCGTTCAAACTGATACCGGTGATGAGCGGCGCCTGGGCGGCAACCACGGAGATCTCATCTATGTAGAACCCATTCACCGGCTGGTAATCGGAATTAACCATGACGCCAAAACTGAAGAAGTTGTTGGGTTCGCCGACGATGTTATAAGGAATGGTGGCTTCGTAAACTTCATTCCCAAAAGGATCCTGGACACCAAGGTCTGTAGTCGAACTCCAGAAGAACGGCGACCAGTTTCCTTGGTATTGAAGAAGCACGCCCAGTTGGAAATAGGAGCCGCCATCCGTGTTGTCCGGCCGCGAATAATCCAAATAAATATTCCCATAAGAGGCAGCGATATTGGCCCCAGTCGAGCCGGGGGCAATGGCTTGCATGAATCCCATGTTGCCATTCTCGCCGGGGGCGTCGGCTATGTCGCCCCAGCCGGTTTCAAGACTGCTCCAATAGACCAACAGCGAGCCGTCGGTGCCGCCGGCACCAGGGGCGGTGGTGTTGCCCAAGCCATTGATGGTGTTTACAATCACGCTCCATGTATTGTCTGCCGATACCAAATCGCCGCCAGCCGGGGTAAATGGCGAAAAGTCTTCGTACGTGGTGAACAGCGATTGGCCGGGCGGTGGAGATACAATTATGGGGAGGGGAACCACAGAGATGCTGTCTATATACCATGGATTTGACCCTTGGTAATCGGTGAACAGCCACAAGCCTATCTGAGTCCACCATATATCATTGGCGTCCGCGTTTAACGTGTAGGGAATGACTGCCTCATACATTTCCTCTGTCCCAGACGGAGTGGTCACAGGTCCTAAGTCATAGAGTTGATTCGCCTGCCATCCACCCCATTGGGCATCGTCTTGAAAGAAGATGCCCATGGTGAAAGACGAGCCGCCAAGACTGTTGTCCGGCATCGTAAAATCCACAAGCAACGTACCCGACTGGGCTAACTGCGGGTTGCCATATCCTGCAGCCGGCCCATCCATGGCTTTCAACATCGCGTCCGTTATGCCACCAAAACCAAAGCCAGGCCCATTACCCCAGCCACATGGAACAATGGGACTGATTTCGAGCGAACCCAGCGTGCCCGCACCACCTGGGTTTGACCCATTGCCAATTCCGTTGACCGTTACGCCATCGAAGTCAAAAGTGGTTACAGGGGTAAATGTCAATCCTCCCTGTGGCCCGCTGCCATTTACGAAGCTGGTCCAATCTTCAAAGGTAGTGTAACAGATTGTGTTATCCGCACGGGCACTTCCCAGTGCCAACGCCAATATTCCGATTGAGAACAATGCAAGTTTTTTCATTTTTGTATGGGTTTTATAGGTTGTTTTGATGCTCTAATGGGCTCGTGTTGACAGCATCTCATAAAAAGGCATTAAGGTCATGTCGTGAAAATTCACGACAAGGCCTGATTAGGCCTGTTTATGTAGATTCAGGCGGGTAGCGGGGTGCCGCTGCCGACAGCACCCGGCACATGGGTAAACTTGGCCACGGCCTGGGAGCGGGAGCGGACGTGCAATTTCTCGTAGATGCGCCGGATGTAGGTATTCACTGTCGGACGGCTTATCTTTAGTAATTCCGCGATTTCCTTGTAAAGGTAGCCGCGGCCCAGTAATTCCAAAACCTCCCTTTCGCGGGGCGAAAGTTCCATGTTTTCGGAGGGCTGGTGGGCCGGTCTGTGAAACGATTGGACAATCTTGCGGGCGATATTGCTGCTCATGGGCGAGCCGCCGGCGTGAACCTCCTGAAGCGCCTCAACCAGTTCCGCGCGTGAAACGCGCTTGAGCAGATAGCCACAGGCACCCACGGCCAACGCATTGAAAATGTGCTCGGGATCTTCATAGACGGTAAGCATTACGAATTGAGTGTCCGGTAATAAAGGTTTGAGCCGGCGCACACATTCGATCCCGCTGATACCCGGCAGGTTGATGTCCATTAAAACCACCGAGGGTTTTTCCATGGGCAGGGCGGCAAGCGCGGCTTCAGCACAGGCATGCCTCCCGACGCAACGAAACCCGGGGGCGTGTTGCACCCAGTCGCCGAGAAGATCCCGGGCTGGGGCGTCATCTTCCACGATGGAAACCGGGACGCGCATTCCGTTCGATTGTTCTGGTTGTTCCAACATAACATGATTTAGGGGTATCGGCAATCGGGGATTCCTCTCATGAAATAGTCACCTTGGCGGCCCGAAGCGGCCCGGGTCAACGGGCCGGCAGAACCAACCCGAGAGCGTAGCTGGTGGTTTCTTTTGAAAATGGCCGGCCAAGTATGATGGGTTCCCATTGAATAGATGCGATAGCTTACCGTAATTCCATTGCCGATGGATGTCATCAATTATCACGACAGCCCGCGGCCGGCGGGATTGGCTTTTGCTAAACGACAGACATCATAAGCGGCACGATGAAGATGACTTTCGTCCCTTGCCCTGGCGCTGATTGAATGCGGCAGCTTCCGTGGATTTCCGCCAACCGGCGTGCCATGTTTCCCAGGCCGTTTCCCGCGGAGAGACGCGCGGAATCGTCCCGCGGATGCTCGCGCGCGGTTTCAGGTGTAAAACCCCGGCCATTGTCTTCAACCACCAGTTCGAAGTGGCCGGCCTCCGTCACGAGCCGAATGGATGTTTCGGATGCGGCGGAATGTTTGACCACGTTGTGCAGCGCCTCCTTGAACGCCATGAACAGATTGTGGCGCACATCGGCGGTCGGCCGCCAGGATGGAAATTCCAAGGGCATATCGAGGCGGCAGCGAATGCCGGCGGCCGCCAGCAGATCCTGGGCGAATTTCTCCAGATAACTGGATAGCCCTTCCAAAGTGTCGTGCCGCGGGTTCACCGCCCATACAATTTCGTCCATGGCCTGTGTCAACTCATGCGCCGTTTTATAAATCTGATTCAGACCGGCCGCGGCCTGTTCCGGTCGATCCAGTTCGCTCCGGGCTGTTTCACTCAACATGCTGATGCGCGTCAGGCTCGCGCCGAGGTCGTCGTGAATGTCCTGGGCAATGCGCGAACGCTCACGCTCGATGTCGCGCTGGCGCTCGGCACGTTCGAGCCGGCGTCGCATCCGCCGCCGCGTGTCGAACCAGACCGTGCCGCCGGCTGCCAGCACCGTCGCCACCCCGCCGAGAACGTGGAACCACGTCGTCTGCCAGAAATACGGCAGCACTTCAAACGCGAGGCTCGCGCCGGATTCGTTCCACACGCCGTCGTTGTTGCACGCGGTGACCTGGAATGAATAGCTGCCGGGCGGGATATAATTGTAGGTGGCCATCCGTTTCCCACCGACATTCGCCCACTCGGGGTCGAAGCCGTTCAGCCGGCATTTGAATCGCACCTTTTCCGGCGCGACAATGCTCAAGCCGGTGTATTCAAATTCGACGTGGTGCCGGCCCGGCGGAATTTTTAGCGGCCCGGCGGCGGTGCCGTCCGCGAACTTCTTGTCGTCCACGCGCATCTCCTCGATCCGCACTGGCGGCGGCAGCGGATTCAACTTGACGCCCGCCGGGTCCACGGCGACAAGTCCCTTCGCCGTCGCAAACCACAACCGCCCGTCCGCCGTTTTGCCGCCCGCCGATTGCAAGCCTTCCGAACATTCGAGTGTCGGCATGCCTTCATTGATGCCGTAGGTCAGAACCGGGACCTCGGCGATTTCGCCGTCGGCGCAACGGTTCAAATCGTTCTCGCTCGCGCGCAGGATGCCCCCGTAGGAACTCATCCATAAAAAACCGCGCCCGTCCGCTTCGATGTGGCCGATGACGCCGTTGGGCAAACCCTGCGGGCGGTTGATGACGGAAAATTTTCCATCCTTGAACCGATCCAACCCGCCGCCGAACGTGCCAATCCACAGCGCGCCGTCACCGGCAAAATGCAGGCATTCAATGAAATCGGACGACAGCCCGTCGGACTTTTTGAACCGGCGGAAATTTCCGTCTTGCCGGCGGACCAGGCCGCCGCCCGCCGTGCCAAACCACAGCACGCCCGATTTGTCCTGCGCGATGGCGCGCACGTCGCCGAACGGCTCGCCGGCAATTTCATTGAACCGCTCGAGTTTTCCGTTTTGATAACGTAGCGCGCCCGCCGGCGTGCCGATCCAAAGTTCGTCGCGCAGGAACAAAAGTGCCGGTGTCGGCAAAAGAAAATTTTCCAGCCCCGGCGCATAATCAAAAGCATCGTCCTTCTGTGCAAACAATCCGCCGCCCCACGTGCCGGCCCAGATTTTTCCAGCGCCGTCCGCGGCCAGCGACCAGACGTAGGAATTGCGCAGGCCCTGCGGACGGTCGAAATTCGTCCAGTCGCCGTTTTGCAGGCGATACAGGCCTGCCCCTTCCGTGCCGACCCACAACGCACCATCAGGCGCTGGCAGCACGCAGAGCACGGGACAGCTCTTCCATTTGTCCGGCGGCGAAATGGTTTCAAGGTTGTTGGGGCGAATCACCACCAGTCCCGCGCCGGTGCCGCACCACAGATTTTTTTCGCGATCTTCCCATGACGAAATCACCCAGTCCGAAGGCAATCCGTTGGTGCGGTCAAAGTGCAACGCGGGGGTGTTGGTTGAATCGGGCGAAACCAGCCACAGGCCTTCGTCCGATGTGCCACCCGCCAACGCGCCGGCGGAAGTCTCCAAGAGGTTCGCCACGATCCCCCATCCCCACGGCGCGGGTCGCAAATCGCCGATCCAGTTGCCGTCTTTCCATTTGCGCATGCCGCCGTTGCAGGCGACCCAAAACCCTCCGTCACGCGCGGCGCATAACCCCTGCACGTAATTGTTGGTGGCCAGTACAGTGCTCAATCGTCCGTTTCTGAGCGCGGACACCACGCCTTCGCGTTCGACCCAAACCGTCCCATCCAGCCCGCGCGCCAGAGCCAGAACTTTGGTCACCGTGCCCGAGGGCGGCGACAACACCTTGCCGTCGCGCAC
>JBKQOA010000189.1:0-21067 GCA_052145735.1 Limisphaerales bacterium | reverse complement strand
GATTGCAAACGCAGCAGGGACCCAGCGCCGTCGGTGTTTCCACCACGCGCGCCGTCGTGACAAGCATCCTGCTGATTGTCATCGCGGACGCCGTGTTCTCCGTCATTTTCTTTATCCTGACAAAATGAACGGTTCACCTGACATCATCTCGGTGCGCGACCTCAAAATCGGTTACGGGGAGAAGATTATTCTTCAGAACGTCAATTTCCGTGTCCGGCGTGGTGAGGTGCTCGCGATCCTGGGTGGCTCCGGTTGCGGCAAAAGCACGCTGCTGAAAAATCTGATCGGGCTTTACACGCCGATCGCCGGCGAAGTGTGGATTGAGGACGGCAATCTGGTTGCGGCCAAAGGAGAAGAGCGGCTGCGGTTGCTCCGCAAGTTTGGCGTCACGTATCAGAGCGGCGCGCTGTTTGGCTCGATGATGGTGCTGGAAAACGTGCGGCTGGCGCTCGACGAATTCACCGCGCTGCCCGAACCGGTGAAGGACCTGGTCGCACTCGCCAAGTTAAAACTGGTTGGGCTCGGTGACGCCTCGCAAAAATTACCGTCCGAGTTGAGCGGCGGAATGCAAAAGCGGGCGGCGATTGCACGGGCGATGGCGCTCGACCCGCAAATCCTCTTTCTCGACGAACCCTCCGCCGGACTGGATCCGGTGACTTCGGCGGATTTGGACCTCTTAATCAAAGAACTGGCGCATCACTTCGGGATCACGTTTGTCATCGTCACGCACGAGCTGGCGAGCATTTACAATATCGCCGATCGCGTCGTCATGCTCGACAGCCGGACCCGGACAATCATCGCCGAAGGCAAGCCCGCCGAGTTGCGCGATAATGCCGCCGATCCGTGGGTGCGCCATTTTTTCAACCGCGAACCGGATTCAGTTTCGACCGTTCACCCCAATTAATGTTATGAGCACAACCACAAATAATTTCAAACTCGGCCTGTTCACGCTTTGCGGACTGGCCATCTTGATCGCGGGCATCCTGGCGTTTGGCGCGCGCAGTTATTTTGAACCGACCAGCACTTATGAAACCTACATCGCAGGAGACGTAACCGGCCTGGCGGTCGGTTCGGCCGTGGAACTCCGGGGCGTGAAAGTCGGCAAGGTCAAACGAATCGGGTTTTCCTGGAACGAATACCAGGAATCCACGCCGACTTATATCGTCGTGGAATTTGAGACGCGCGATGACGTCATCCCGCTGCCTCCTGGCGCGGCCCGGAGCGAGATGGTGCAATCCGCCATCAAGAGCGGACTACGGGCGCGGCTTAAGAGCCAGGGCATCACCGGAACGAGCATCCTGTCGCTCGAAGATCTTAACCCGGCGGATAATCCGCCCGTGCAGGTTCCGTGGACCCCGAGGCATACCTATGTGCCGGCGGCTCCCGGCCAGTTCAACGAGTTGCTCGCATCCATCGAAAAATCACTGCACAACATCGAGCGGCTCGATTTCAGCAACATCAACCAACAGGTGCAGGGCGATTTGAAATCAGCGGGACAAGTTTTGGACCGGGTGAATCAAATGGATTTTGGCAGCCTCGGCACGAATGCAAACTCCCTGCTTACCGGATCACGCGCAACAGTCGCTCAATTGCAAGCAACCCTGGCGAACCTTGATATTAACGCGTTGAATCAAACGCTGGCAAACGCCCAGCGCACCCTGCATGACATGGATGACGTTCTGGCCGAAATTAAAAATTATCCTTCGGGCTTTTTTCTCGGCGCGCCTCCGCCGCCGGTGAAAGAAGTTCAACCGCCGGCAAAAAAATGAAAAACCATTTTCCACCAACACCATGAAAACTTCACGTTTGCTTTCTCGCCGGGCCGCGAGAATTGTCGCTGCGCTTCTGCTCGCCGGCGTCTGCGGCTTGACCGGCTGCATTTCGCGGCCTGCCCTGACCAGGCAGACATTCACGTTTGACGCATCGACGATTTCCGCCACGAATGCCGTAACTGGCGGCCGCGTTCTAGGCATCCGGAGCCTGCAAATCGCGGTGCCGTTCGACGGACGTTCCTTCGTCTACCGCACTGGGGGATTCTCATATGTGCGCGATCCGTATGCGGGATTCCTGGAGCCGCCCGCCGAGGAACTCATTGCCCCGTTGCGGGGATGGCTCCGCAGCAATGGCAGCTTCAGTGCCGTCGTGGAAGCCGGCAGCGCACTCAAGCCGGACACATCGGCCGAAATCATCGTCAACCAGCTTTTTGGCGACTTTCGCCAGCCGGAACACCCGGCGGCAGTGTTGACGATGCAGTTTGTTTTCTTCGACGCGCCGAAAGGCGTTCCCGAAAAAGTGATTCTTCAACAAGAATATTCGCGCAGCATGCCATTGGACGCGCCAACGGCCGCCGCATTAATGGATGGCTGGAACCGGGCGCTGGCTGAAATTCTGGCTGAGGTTTCGACGGATTTTCGCCGTTCAGAAATGGCAGAACAGGTTCGGTAAACTCCATATCAGAAAATCGCGAAAAAGGCCCACGCTGGTTGTGGGCAAGAAACCAAATGGGAAATATCAGTTGAAAGGAACACGACCAAGACCAAGACCAAGACCACCAAAACTATGAAGGCAGCAGTCGTCCATGAGTTCGGCAAGCCACTGACAATCGAGGAAGTGCCAGTGCCGGCAGTCGGCCCGGGGCAGATCCTCGTTAAAATCGCGGCAACTGGCGTCTGCCACACGGACCTCCACGCCGTAGATGGCGACTGGCCGTTCAAGCCGAAGCCGCCCTTCATCCCGGGACATGAGGGCGTGGGCCATGTTGTTGCCGTCGGATCGGGCGTGAAATCAGTGAAGGAAGGCGACCGGGTCGGCGTGCCGTGGCTCTACACGGCCTGCGGCCATTGCAAGCATTGCCTCGGCGGCTGGATTCCACGATAAAGAAGGAGCTCAGCGCGTTGGCTTGGTCGCTTGATGATGAGCGGACGGCCGTACTCGCTCGGATGAGACATGCTTGAGGAATACTTACAAAGCGCAACCTCTCAGCTGATCGAGCGTGCCTCTGGCCTCAAAGGCAAGCTGCCCCGACCTCCGCGTCAGGAATTCGAGCGGCTCGCGACCCAGTGTTGCGATGGCATCGATCACGCCATCCGGGAACTGACCGCGTTACGAGATAACGCCGCCTGGAAAAAGCCGGAGAACGCATCCGTGCGGTTGCTTGAATTCCGGCGGATTGCATCAAATGTTGATCGCTTGGAGAACGAGGCCGTGGCACCCATCGTCCGCAGCAGCAAAGACGAGGGGGCTATGGTGAAGCTACTCTACCGAATGAGCAACGAGATCGTCTATCCAATCGAGTTGCCCACTGTGAGCATGCTCTCGCAGAATTATTTCTTCATCCGCACGGACTTCAAGCTGATATGCATCCCGCTGATGGAGACGCATTTTCTTCTCCACCTGCCCGATGTGTATCATGAACTAGCCCACCCACTGTTCCGGACGCAATACGACCCCCGTACAAAGGTTTGGCTCGACGCGTTCCTGCTGGCGAAGGCGCTGATCTATGACCACCTACGGAAGCAGATCGCAGCGGCCGAAAGCTCGCGCACGCCGGATGCCATCAAACTCTATCTTATGCTGGCTCGGGAAAATTGGACGTGCCGCTGGATGGAGGAGATCTTCTGCGACCTCTATGGCCTGTTTTCGGTCGGCCCCGCATTTGCATGGGCACACCTTCACCTCCATGCGGAGAGGGGCAGGACTGCTTTCCAACTTCCACAACGCCGATCCAGCCACCCTGCTGACGCGGCCCGCATGACGGCATTGCTGGATGGCCTGCTCCTAATCGGCGAAGACCAAGTCGCGACAGAAATCGAGAGCCGCTGGCGCAGTCTGTTGACTGTCGCCGCTCAAATCGAACCACCGGATTTTCAGCGCTACTACCCGGATAGAATTTTGAGGCAAGCGGTCGAGGCGGCCTATGATGGTTACTGCAAAATGGGTTGTCGTCCTTGGCCCCGACCGACCGAAGACAATATACGCAGTACCTTGAATGACGCCTGGCGCAAATTCTGGAATTCGCCACAGGATTTTGTCGCATGGGAAAAGGCAACGGCTACAACCATGTTCACTTAACCGGAAGACAAATGTTGTTGAACGAATGCAACTCTAACTGAGATGTCTCTTCGATGCCGCTAGGAGATCTTCGAAAACTGTCGTCCTAGACGACAAGGTCTCCTTGAGAGCTGCAGAATCCGATCCGATCGGAAATGCGCGTTTACTTTGCCAGGTCCCAACTTAATTCCCTGCGCCTGCCCGTTCGGTCAGGTTCCATTTCCCAACCCAATTATAGTTCCCGACTTAATTCCCGGAATACAGTCGCTCGCGCACAAAGATGGCAGGTTTCTCGGTTCAGGACTTTATTTTCCAGTTCAGGAGTTTATTCTCCGGTTCAGAACTTTATTTTCTTCCCACATCATTCCCGGAATACAATTTTCCAGGAATCAGCGCTTTTTCACTCCACCGTCACGCTCTTGGCCAGATTGCGGGGCTTGTCCACGTCGCAGCCGCGGGCGACGGCGATGTGATAGGCGAACAACTGCAGCGGCACGCTCGCCAGGATCGGATAAATCGGCTCCAGCGCTTTCGGCAGGTAAATCACGTCATTGGCCACCTTCCCGATTTGTTTGTCGCCTTCGGTCGCCAGCGCAATGATCGGCCCCTTGCGCGCGCGGATCATCGCCAGATTCGCCATGGTCTTGTCATACATCGAATCCTGCGGCACGAGAAACACTGTCGGCGTCTGCGGGTCAATCAACGCAATCGGGCCGTGCTTCATTTCCGCCGCCGAATAACCCTCGGCGTGGATGTAGGAAATTTCCTTCAGCTTGAGCGCGCCTTCCAGCGCTATCGGGAAGGTGTAACCCCGGCTGAGGAAAAAGAAATCGTCGGCTTTCGCATACCTCTTCGCGATCTTTTTGATCGCGCTGTTTTGCGCGAGGATGGATTCGAGCTGTTTGGGCACCGCTTCGAGCGCGTGCAGAATTTCCAGCGCCCGGCGGCCGGAAAGATTTCGCAGCCGGCCCAGATGCACGGCCAGCAACGCCAGAATCGCGAGCGTGGACACGAAGGCCTTGGTCGAGGCGACGCCGATTTCCGGGCCGGCGTGCATGTAAATGCCGCCGTCGGATTCCCGCGCAATGGTGCTGCCGACCACGTTGACGATGGCGAGCGCGCGGTGGCCGCGGCGTTTGGCCTCTCGCAGCGCGGCGAGCGTGTCGGCGGTCTCGCCGGATTGCGAGATCACAAGCAGCACGGTGTTTTTTTCGAGCGGTGCGTTGCGGTAACAAAATTCGTGCGCGAACTCGACCTCGACCGGAATTTGCGCCAGTTCTTCAATCAAATATTCGCCCACCAGCGCCGCGTGCCAGCTTGTGCCGCTGGCGGCGATGACGATGCGGTCAATCGAGCGCAGTTCGGCGGATGTCAGGTTCAGGCCGCCGAACTTGGCCGTGGCGCCTTCCTGATCCACTCGCCCGCGCAGGGCGTTTTCCACCGTGCGCGGCTGCTCAAAAATCTCCTTGAGCATGAAGTGCGCGTGTTTGCCGCGCACGGCGTCCTCCTGGCTGAACTCCAGCTTGCTGACCTGCACGTTGGCGGTGTCCGTCCCCAGGTTCAACACCTCAAAGCGTTCGGGCGTGATGGTCGCCACGTCGTAGTCATTGAGGTAAACGACCTTCTTGGTGTGGGCGACAATGGCATTGGCGTCGCTGGCCAGGAAGTTCTCACCGCTGCCGATGCCGATGATGAGCGGCGAACCGCGCCGCGCGCCGACAATCGTGTCGGGCTGGTCGGCGGAAATCACCGCAATGCCGTAGGTGCCGATGACTTCACGCAGTGCGTCGCAAACAGCGAGGGTCAGGTCGTTCCCGTTGATCTTGTAGCCGCGCTTGTCAAAGCGCGGACCATCAGCCGATTCGCATCGGCAGCCGCGGCGTTTCGCGTAACAATCGCCAATCAAATGCGCCAGGACCTCGGTATCCGTCCCGGACCGGAATTTGTGGCCGGCCGCGAGCAGCTTTTGTTTGAGCGCGTCGTAATTCTCGATGACGCCGTTGTGGACAACCGCAATCCGGCCGGCCTGGTCGAGATGCGGATGGGAATTGATGTCTGCCGGCGGACCGTGGGTGGCCCAGCGCGTGTGGCCGATGCCCAACTGGCCGGAGACTGGTTCGGCTTTCAGCACGCGTGCAAGGCCTTCGCCGATTTTCCCTTTTTTCTTGCGGACGAGCAGCTCATCACCATCCAGCACGGCCACGCCCGCGCTGTCGTAGCCGCGATATTCCAGCCGCCGCAATCCTTCGAGCAGGATGGGCGAAACCGCCTTTTTACCGACGTATCCAATGATGCCACACATAAAAAACTGTAGCGGCGCTCTGTGAGTGCCGGCTCATTTGGCGACGGTCACAGACCGCCGCTGCCTTTCAAAATCCAATCCGCCGCGCCGGGCAAATCATCCACCACCACGGCGCGCTTCAATTTTTCCGTCTCGACCTGTTCCAGTTCCGCGCCGTAACCGGTGCGAACGAGGATGCTTCGTTTCACGCCCGCGTTCCAGCCGCATTCCAAATCAATCAGCTTGTCTCCGACCATGAAACTGTCCGCCAGGTTCAAATCAAATTCACCGCGCGCGTCGAACAAAAACTGCGGCGAGGGTTTGCGGCCGCGGCTCGGCTGGTCGGGCGCCTCGGGCGCAAAATAAATCTTCTCCAGCCGCGCGCCCTCGCGCGCCAGTTCGCGGATCAGATGCTCGTTGACCCGCTCCACGTCTGCAAGCGTGAAGTAACCGCGCCCGACGCCGGACTGGTTCGAGATGATGAACAGCTTGAATCCCGCATCGCCCAGCCGTTTCAAAGCCGCCGCCGCGCCCGGGAAAATGACAACGTCCTCGGGCCGGCGCAGGTAATTTTTTTCCACAATCAGCGTGCCATCGCGGTCGAGAAAAACAGCCGGTTTCATTCCGGCAAATTGTGGTTTGATTTTGCCAAGAATGGAATTGAATTCTTTCCTCGGCTTGCACATCCTGTTGTTAATACGGTTTTACAATTAACAAATCCATTACATGAGCAAAGGCAGATTAGGAATTTTGGTCGGTGGCGGTCCGGCGCCGGGCCTTAACGGCGTCATCTCCGCAGCCACCATCGAAGGCATCAACCAGGGTTACGAAGTCATCGGCTTTCGCGACGGCTTCAAGTGGCTGGCGCAGGGCGAGGTGCAGTATTGCCGGCCGCTGTCCATCCGCGACGTGAAGGACATTCACATCAAGGGCGGCTCGATTCTCGGCACTGCGCGCACGAACCCGACCAAGTCCGCGGAGCAGATGAAGAATGTCTTCAGCGTCTTTGAAAAACTCGGTATCACCGCGCTGGTCACCATCGGCGGCGACGACACGGCCTTTTCCGCCAGTGTCGTGGCCAAACAAAGCCTTGGAAAAATCCGCGTCGCGCACGTGCCCAAGACCATCGACAATGATCTGCCCCTGCCCGGTTCCACGCCGACTTTCGGTTATGAAACGGCACGCCATTACGGCGTTTACATTGTGCGCAACCTGATGGAGGACGCCCGTACCACCTCGCGCTGGTACATCATCGTCAGCATGGGCCGCGCGGCCGGGCATCTTGCCCTCGGCATTGCCAAGGCTTCCGCCGCCACGCTCGCCATCATCCCGGAGGAATTCCGCAACCGGCCGGCCACCGTGGACGAGGTTTGCGACATCATCATCGGCTCCATCATCAAGCGCCGGGCCGAAGGCTCGCAATACGGCATCGTCGTCCTCGCCGAGGGCCTCATCGAGGCGATGGGTGAACAGGGTCTGGTCAAGGCCCTGCCGGAAGGCCAGCTTGAACGCTTTGGCAAGGTGGTCCGCGACGACCACGGCCATTTGCGCCTCGGCGAAATCGAATTTGGCCGCCTGATGAAGGAGCTTTTGAGCCAGCGTCTGGAAAAACTCGGCATCAAGATGACCTTCATCGACAAAGACCTCGGTTACGAACTCCGGTGCGCCGACCCGGTGCCGTTCGACGCCGAATACACCCGCGACCTCGGTTATGCGGCGGTGAAGTTTTTACTCTCGCCGGAATCCGAAAAATACGGCGCCATCATCAGCTTCGTGGACGGCAAAATGAACCCGTTGCCGTTCGAAAAAATGCTCGACCCGAAGACCGGCCGCATGCAAAACCGCAAGGTCAACGTGGACGGCGAAGCCTACGAATGCGCCTGCGCCTACATGATCCGGCTCGAGCGCGAGGATTTCGAGGACCCGAAACAGCTCACCAAACTGGCCGGCGTGGTCGGAATGACGCCCGAACAATTCCGGGGCCGTTTCGGTTATCTCGCCGGTCTGAAGTAAAACTTTGTCGGCGCACACGCGACGGCGGGAATAATTCCCTGCCGCCGTTTTTGTTTTAACGCATGGTTTGGAACAAATGGGCTGGTTCGGCCTCCCATGCAATGAAGTGGCGCGCGGACGAAACGCGCGCTAAACTGAGTTATGTTCATCACCGGGCTAGGAGTTGCCGCCCCACCCCAACGCTTCACCCAGCGCGAATGCTGGGAAGCGCTGCGAAAATCCGCGCCGTTCGCCCGGCTCGCGCCGCGCTCGCGCGCCATCCTCAAAAAAGTGCTCAGCGGCGACAACGGCATCGCCACCCGCCATCTCGCGCTGAAACCGATTGCCGAGGTTTTTGACCTGACACCCGATGCGCTCCAGGCCCGCTTCGCCAAACACGCGCCCGCGCTCGCCACCCAAGCCGCGCAACGCGCGTTGAAGGACGCCCGATGCAAACCGGGCGACATTGACGCCGTACTCATCAGCACCTGCACCGGCTACTTGTGTCCCGGCCTCACCAGCTACGTCAGCGAACGGCTCGGCCTGCGCCCGGACGTGTTCACGCTCGATCTGGTCGGTCAGGGCTGCGGCGCGGCACTGCCCAATCTGCGCACTGCCGAGGCCATCCTCGCCGCCGGCCGCGCCAAAAAGGTTTTATCCGTCTGCGTCGAAGTTTGCAGCGCGGCGTTTTATCTCGATGACGATCCCGGCGTGCTCATCAGCGCGTGCCTGTTCGGCGACGGCGCTGGCGCCGCGGTGCTGGCGAACAAACCGCAACCAAAACATCGCCGGGTTGAATGGAAATTCGGCTCGTCGCGCCTACTGCCGGACCAGCGCGACACCCTGCGATTCAGTCATAAAAACGGCATGTTGCGAAACATTCTGCTGCCGCAGGTCCCGCAAATCGCCGGCGACGAAGCCGCGCGATTGTTGGCCCGGTCGCTGGCCGACGCCGGCGTGAAGCGCGACCGCGTGGCCGGCTGGGTTTTACACACCGGCGGGCGCGACGTGCTGCTCGCGCTGCGCGAAAAGCTGGCCCTGAGCGAATCCGACGTGCGTCACAGCACCGCCGTGCTGCGCGAATTCGGCAATGTCAGCAGCCCGACGGTTTATTTCGTGCTCAAACGGGCCCTGCACGATGCCGTGCCCGACGGCCTGTGGTGGATGTCGGCGTTCGGTGCCGGCTTCAGTTGCCACGGCGCATTGTTGGAAGTGAAATGAATCTGTAGCCGCGCTTGTGAAAGCGCGGTGGTCCTCCGCGTTTTCACAAGCGCGGCCACAATAAAATGTCGTGAAACGCGTCGTTGAACCGGAATTGCTGGACGAATTGCCGCCCGACGATCCTCTGGCCGTCCGCTCGCGCCGTGATTTGTGCCGCGTCAACGCCTGGATGCGCCATCACGCCATCATGGCCGGAGCGCTACAAAACCAACTGAACGGCTCGAAACCTCAACAAATCACCGAACTCGGTGCCGGCGACGGGAATTTTCTGCTGCGTGTGGCGCAAAAAACCTCGGTACGCTGGCCAGACGTGAAGGCAACGCTGCTCGACCGCCAAAAAATCGTGACGCCGCAAACGCTCACTTCCTTCCCGGCGCTTGGCTGGCGCGCGGAAGCGATCACGGCGGACGTTTTTGACTGGTTGCAATACGGCGGGCCGGCGGAAGTGGTCATCGCCAATCTGTTTCTGCATCATTTCCACGACGCGAACCTCGCCGGGTTGTTTCGCGCGATCGCCGGCCGCACGCGCCTGTTCATCGCCCTCGAACCGCGCCGCGCGTCCTGGCCTTTGTTTTGCAGCCGGCTGCTGTGGGCCATTGGCTGCAATGACGTGACGCGGCACGATGCGACGGTGAGTGTACGGGCGGGATTTTTGGATGGGGAGCTTTCCGCGCTCTGGCCGGACAACCAAAGCTGGCAATTGACCGAACAATCCGCCGGGGCGTTCAGTCATTTGTTCATTGCGCAAAAGATCCCACCAGCAATATGACCATGGCAATTTCAAGCGTGAATCGACACGGGGACAGTCTCCGCAATTTCCAGATCGCGCATGGCGACCGCGAACCGGCATGTACAAAACTTTGTCGCATATGCGACAAAGTTTTGTATGACCTTTTGTACCGGATTATGGAGAGCTTCGGGTGCGCATTGGAGCCACGAAACCCAGGCGCACTGATGTCTCGCCAGCGACATCTGCCGACCAAGTACGCCGCGAAGGCGAAAAGACTTGCCCGGCCTGCCAAGGTTTGTTCCGGTAGTCATTGAGCCGTGGCGACATCCATGAAATCCATCACGATTGTTGGCGGCGGACTGGCGGGGCTGACGCTCGGCGTAGGACTGCGCCGGCGCGGCGTGCCGGTGACAATGTGGGAGGCCGGGCATTATCCGCGCCACCGCGTGTGCGGCGAATTTATCAGCGGACGCGGCCAGGAAACGCTGACGCGGCTGGGTTTGGGTGAAATGCTTGATCGCGCGGGTGCGGTGGACGCAGACACGGCGGCCTTTTTTTCAACGACCCGAACCACGGGGCCGCAGCCGTTGCCGGCACGGGCCATTTGTCTTTCGCGATTCACGCTGGACGCCACACTCGCGGAAAAATTCCGCGAACTCGGCGGTGAACTGTTGGAAGACCAACGCCGGCGCGACGACGACGCGGGCGAAGGGGTCGTTCGCGCCACCGGCCGGCACGCGCAAACGGAGAAAACCGGTGCGCGCTGGTTTGGGCTGAAGGCACACGCAGTTAATGTTTCGCTCACGGCGGATCTCGAAATGCATTTTTCACCAAGGGGCTACGTCGGTTTATGCCGGGTCAATGGCGGTGTGGTGAACGTCTGCGGATTGTTCCGCCGGCGCGCCGGCGAAAGCGACCGGTCGCAAGATCGATGTGAATTATTGCGCGGGCCACCCGGGTCACTGTTGTACCGCCGGCTGGCGGCGGCTGAATTTGACGAAAATTCATTTTGCGCCGTGGCCGGGCTTTCGTTGCGACCGCAAAAGGCCGCGGCGCGCGGTGAATGTTGCATCGGCGACGCCATCACCATGATCCCGCCGGTCACCGGGAACGGGATGTCCATGGCCTTCGAATCGGCGGAACTCGCCATCGAACCGCTGACGGCCTGGAGTCACGGGCAAATTTGCTGGACCGAAGCCCGATTACAAATCGCCCGCCGTTGCGACGCGGCATTTGCCCAGCGGCTGGCCTGGGCCCAATGGCTGCAACGATTCCTGCTGAAGCCGTTGCTTCAAAACACGCTGGTGACGCTGGCCTCGCGCAGCGACTGGTTTTGGCGGACGGCGTTTGAACGGACCCGATAATCCGTGAACTCGTTCGTGTGTTTCGTGTGTTTCGCGGTTAAATTATCCCCATGAAACCGCTCGCGGACTGCCGGCTTTACGCTTTTATTGACTCGGCCTACTTCCATGGCCGCGCGCCGGAAGTCTTTGCCCAACAACTGTGCGACGGCGGTGCGGATCTGATCCAGCTCCGCGCCAAAAAGTCGTCGCCGGACGAAATCCGCCGGATGGCCGAGGCGATCCTGCCCGTCACGCGCCGGGCGAAAGTCGGCCTGGTCATCAACGACCAACTCGAAATCGCGCGCGAAATCGGGGCGGAATTCTGTCATCTGGGCCAGGAGGATTTTTTTGACGCAGGATACAAAACGGTTTCCGAAATCAAACTAGGCAAGGATGGCTCTCCGAGCCGTCCGCCCGGCGCGCTCGGAGAGAGCGCCCTGCCAGAAGTACGGATTGGCCTTTCGACGCATTCGCCGGAGCAGGCGCAACGCGCGCTGGCCGCCGGACCGGACTACATCGCCATCGGACCGGTTTATGCGACGGGCACGAAGCCGAAGGCGAAACCGGTGACGCTGGAGTACGTCCGCTGGGCGGCTGCCCCGCAAAACGGGGTGAACATTCCATGGTTCGCCATTGGCGGCATCAATCTGGAGAATCTCGAAGACGTGCTGGCCGCGGGCGCAAAACGCATTTGCGTGGTGTCGGCGATTTTGAACGCCCAAAATGTAGCCAAAGCTTGCGCGGAATTCCGGCGGCGTTTGGACGCGGGCGGCGGAAAATAGAAAAGCTGGCGCGGTGAACCACGCCAGTTGCGATGAGGGTCGAAGGATTTCAGCGGATGGACAGCGCGACGTTGATCTGGTTGACCGCCTCGGTGAGATGTTTGGTGACACGCTTCTGGTTTTTGACTTCGGCAGCACCAAGCACATTCTGGAGCAACCCCTGGGCTTCGCGGAGTTTGGCGTCGGACAAAGCTTGCGGCTGCTTGTCTTTGGCGTCGCCGGAAAGGTCCAGGTTGAGCAACTTGGCGGCGGCTTCGACCGCGTGTATGGCTTTTACGCGATGCCCTTTGTAATCGTGGTCGCCGGTGGCCAGAATGACGTAAGCGCGGTGCAGCATCCCGGCCTCCGCGGTGTCGCTGAACGCCACGGTTTGAAACTGGTTTTGACCGGCAACAGAGCCGCCCAGCGTCTGCGGCAGGGACGGTGTGGCAGCGCTGAGACTGGTGTTGCAGGCCGAAATGGCGAGCCAAAGCCCGACTTTTAATGGCATGGATAAATGTCTTGTATTCATACTGCCATCTCTGACGTGAGGCCGGTCCGTCAAGTTACAGGCAAATTTCAGAAAATTGAAGCCGCCTCGGCCATCCCCCCAGCGCACCGGACGCGGCCAAAGTCTGCTCGCAATTCCGTCATCGGTTGGTGTAACGTTTTGGAGGCCCGCGCGTCTGAAGCGGGTATTCAGCTCAAAACTTGTCGATTGTGCCATTCGAACCATGAAACTTGAACCTGCCTCCAGCTTTGGATCGGCTTCAACAAACATCGTGCTTTGCCTCGCGTTGCTGGGAGCGCTTTTTCAGACCGGCTGCGAATCAACGCCCGCCGTAGGGGCCGCGAATTCGGCCCACAAAACGGTTTTCAACGTGCGCAGTTTTGGCGCGACGGGCGACGGCCGGACGTTGGACAGTCCGGCGATTAACCGGGCGATCCAGGCCGCGTCGGCCGCCGGCGGCGGAACGGTTTTTGTCCCGGCCGGAACCTATCTGAGCGGCAGCATTCATCTCACCAGCAACATCCATTTGCAACTGGCAGCCGGGGCGGTCATTCTCGGTGCGCCGCAAAACTTGAACGTCTATGATGAGACCGAGCCTTGGCCGGCCATCGCTTACGAAGACGGCGGGCACGTCTATTTTCACAACAGCCTCATCTGGGGTGAAAACCTCACCAACGTCTCCATCACCGGTTCGGGAATGATCAACGGCGGCGGGCTGGTGCGCAGCGACAAGTTGCTTGATGAGATGAGCGGTTACGATATCTGGAACAAACCCGGCGCCATGCGGACTAATTCCGGCCCGTCGCGGCTCGGCAACAAGGCCATCGCGCTCAAGCTCTGCCGCAACGTGCTGATCCGTGACGTCACCATCTTCCATGGCGGCCACTTCGCCATCCTCGTCACCGGCTGCGACAACCTGACCGTGGACAACGTGACCATGGACACGGACCGCGACGGCATTGACCTTGATTGTTGCCGCAACTCGATGGTTTCCAACTGCCGGATCAATTCGCCCAACGATGACGGTTTGTGCCCCAAAAGCAGCTTTGCCCTGGGCCGGAATGTCATCACGGAAAACCTGACGATAGTGAACTGCCAGGTTTCCGGTTTTCAGGAAGGCACGCTGCTCGATGGGACGATGAAACCACACCGGGGAACGGGCCGGATCAAATTCGGCACCGAGGCCAGCGGCGGTTTTCGCAACATCACCGTGGCCAACTGCACCTTCCGCAGTTGCCATGGCCTGGCGCTGGAAGAGGTGGATGGCGGCATCATGGAAAACATCACCATCAACAATCTTACGATGATGGACGTCATCGGGTATCCCATTTACATCACCACTGGCAGCCGCAATCGCGGTCCAAACGTGACCACGCCGAGCCGCGCCCGGAACATTTTCATTTCCAACGTCATCGCCACCGGGATTGAACCGATGAGCGGCATCCAGATCACCGGCATCCCCGGACAGCCGATCGAAAACGTGCGCCTGGACAACATCCTGCTCGTCTTCAAGGGCGGTGGGAAGAAGGAAGCTGCCATGCGAATTCCGCCGGAACTCGGCACCGGTTATCCCGAGCCCGGCAAGATTGGCGTGATGCCTGCCTACGGCGTTTTTGCCCGCCACGTTCGCGACCTGGAACTGGCAAACATCAACGTGAGTTTTGAAACCAATGATTTTCGTCCCGCGATGGTTTGTTCGGACGTGAACGGTCTGGAGGTGGACAATTTCAAAGCGCAACTCGTACCCGGCGTGCCGGCGGCCGGGTTCGATTCAGTCACCAACGTGGTGATCCGAAATTCACCGGTACTGGACGGAATCACGGCAAAGTAATTGCGCTGGTCTGTTTCCCGATGCCGTGCCGCCGGTGCGTGATGAAATTCCCTAGCAGGCGACGTCAGTCCGCTCATGCTTGTTTAAATATTCGGACTGGCTTGCATCGACTGCTGCTCATAACAAGCGATTAAAATGTTGCACGTTATGGCGCCCACTGCGCGCGGTAGAATTGTATGGCTTGGGAAGCGTCCACCGTCACGCTGGTATAAGTGTCCACCAGCGTTTTGCTCTGAATCGGCAACCAGCTCACCAAATCGGTCGAGGAACAGACAGTGTAAGTCACGCCAGTCTGCCCATTCAGACGAAAGCTCAGGCTGGCCGGCGTCAGCACCGGATTGCTGAGGATGAAAGGCAAAACCGTCTTCGAGAGGACTATATTCCCGCCGTTGGGCACCACGTCGAACATCACGTAATTGGTCGAATTGACCGTGACAAGTTTTGCGGTTATCGGCTGATTGTTTTGCGAGACCGCCACCGCCGGCCAATTGGCAGGCACCGGCCGCCGCAAGGTGATCGGATAATTGTAAATCAAGTTGTTGAGGTTGTTGGTCACCTGAAGAGTGATGCTGCTGTCCGAGCTGGAAGTTTCGGCAACGGACGATGCATTGCGTTCCTGAATATAACGAACGACATTGCCAAAGGTTTCCACCCAGAATTTGTCCTGGTTGGTGCTCATATAATTGACGCTGGCCTGCAACGCGGTGCTCGGAAGCGGGGAATAGCCACCATCATTGTCAATCGAATGGATCAGATACACGCACCAGGCTTTGGCCGCGGCGGCGTTGTTCGCCAGGCTGTTAATGCTGGCGCCGGTTGTATATGACCCAGTGTTTCCCAAAACAAACGAACTGATATTCATGAAATCCGACGGCGTGCTGGAAAGCAGTTGTCCGGAGCAACCCCGCGCAGCGATATAATATTGCGCAACGACGGTTTCGTTGGGAACGGCACAATTCGGGTAGGCCAAAGTAACGCAAAGCTCGTTGGTAATGCGATAGTTGATATTCGTCTGCGAATTCGCCAGTTCGTTCGTCAATTGAGTGGCCGATACTGTGTTAAGGCTGGTATGCGTCACGGTATGGCTGGCGATTTCGTCTCCGTACGTTGCCGCGGTTTGGGCCTGTGACCATGTAAAGCTGGTCCAGTAATTAATAACCGTGAACAAAGTCATCTTGAAACCCGACTGGTGAAACATCGGAACCGCAATGGCGTACTGATTGGGCAGATTATCATCAAAGGTGTAGGAAATGGCGGCCGGGCGGAATCCCTCCCACGTTCCAATTTCGTAGGGCGCGGCGACCGAACCAGCTCGGCCAACCGAAGCAGTGGACGACAGCATCAGGAAAATCATTACCGGCACCAGGAAAAGCGAATTTCCGACAGGTTTTTTCACAGACATAGCTGTGATGATATATCCTGCAAGCGTTCAACGCAAGTGGGAGGTCCGTTTGAAACCGGAGAAAACAGAGTCAACGGACGGTTCCTCCAGCGATTCAAATTTGAATTCCAGTCTCGCGCAGCCGTTTGACAAGTTTGTTGTAGGCCGCCGATTTCAATTCATTCTTGAGAATTTCAACCATCAACGCCTGCCTTTTTTTAATTTCATCCAGTTCACGCTGCAGCTGAATGAGCTGATTGCTTCTTGACTGAGCGCCGACCGAAATTCGTTTTTCCATCGGGAGTTCTGGCGTCTTCTGCAATGCCTTTACCCAGTACGCCTCCGATACAATTTTGCACTTGGCATGATTCCTTTTCAGGTCAAGTGCGGTTTCGATCTTTCTGCCGTAGCCTTGGTGCGCCCACGCGCTTTCTACAAACGTTCCAATAACCAAGAAATCCAAATCACGACTCGGGTGCTGCCAGCAAACGCCGCCGCGAGCACGGATAGCATCTTCGCATTTATTCCTGTCACCATTTTCAAATTCGAAAACCCCCGTCAAGCAAAACGACTTGCCTTCAAAGATGATTTCAGGTGTTGGTTCGTCACAAAACGCGAGGTCTGTGCGGACAAGATTTGCCGTTATTACCTTTCTTGCTGGTCTGAAAGGTTTCAAAACGTATTCTGTCTTTTCGATCTCTGCCGTTTTAGAGAAATTCCGTTTGCTTTTTTTCATTGGTTTTCGCCGGCGGGGAATCTGAGCCCAGCAAATCCAGAAATTCCTTTTCTGAAATTATCCCCACGCCGAGTTCTTTTGCCTTCGACAACTTTGAACCAACCTCATCTCCGGCGAGCAGGAAATCAGTATTCTTGCTGACTGAGCCGGTCACATTGCCGCCGGCTTCGCGGATGAGCGCCGAAGCTTCATCGCGGGACAAATTCGGCAGCGTGCCGGTAAGAACAAAAGTTTTGCCAAAAAACTTTCCCTGGGCTGTGGCTTTTGAAGATGAAATTGGATGAATTTGGAGTTCATGCAGTTTGTTCAACAAGTCTTTCCCCAATTTTGATTTGAAATAAACAAGAACATTTTCGGCTGGGACATAGTCAACGAGCGGTAAAAATGTGGGAACAGCTTTGCTTCCTTTTTGTTCAAGCTTAGTCCAGTTTCCGCTTTTCTGAACCCATCCTGCCTTTACAAGTCGGTTTCCCAAATCAAGCAGCTCCTGCTTTTTCTTTTTGAATGGTTCCCGACGCGAGGTTTTTTCTTCCTCTGAAATACCATCAGCAAATGGTGAGGTAGCTGTGATCGCTCCGTATAAATCACCTAATGATTTGATTCCTTCCAGCATTGCTGAACTCGCAACTTGGTCCAAATCATCGTGGAACTTCGCGATGTCTATGGCAGTTACTTCGCCAACATTTGGGATTCCAATAGCAAAAAGCCACCTCGACAGCGGAGCGGTCTTGGCCCTTTGAAGCGCGTCGAGAACTTTCGTTGCGTTTTTCTCGCCGAATATGCGCGGCTCGTCGTCCGTGCCGAGATTCAGTTTGCCGAGCGTTTCCAGTTTCAAGTTGAACAGGTCGAGTGGCTCCTTCACTAGGCCGCATTCGACGAGTTTTTCGGCCACGATGCCGCCGAGCGACTCGAGGTCGAGCGCCTTGCGCTGCGCGAAATACTCGACGCGCCGCGTGAGCTGCGCCGGGCAGCCGGCGATGTTCTGACAGCGCCAGGCAACTTCCTCGGCGTCGCCGGCGGAAACCTTTTCCTTTGCAATCGGCCCGCCGCACGCCGGACATTTGCCGCCGACGTGTTTGAACAGATCAAATTCCTCCGCGCTGGCCGGGCGTTTGGTTTTCACCACCTCGAAAATTTCCGGGATGACCATGCCGGCCTTGCGGATGACGACGGTGTCGCCGATGCGGATGTCTTTGCGGCGGATTTCGTCCTCGTTGTGGAGCGTGGCGCGCGAAATCGTGGAGCCTTGCACAAAGACGGGTTCGAGTTCCGCCACCGGCGTCAGCACACCGGTCCGCCCGACCTGCACGGTGATGGCCTTGAGTATGGTTTCCGCCGGCGTAATCCAGGGGACGGGCTTGTGGACGATGGCCCAGCCCGGCGCACGGCTGCGTCCAGGAATGCGCGGCCAGTCGGCGAGCGTGTTGACCTTGAGCACGACGCCGTCAATCTCGTAAGGCAACTGCTGGCGCAAATCCTTGTCCTCGTGGTAATGCGCGACGACTTTCTCCCGATAAATTTTCAAAACCTCCTCGATGCCGTCGCAAACCCACCAGAGTTTTTGCGTGGGCAGACCGAAGCGGGCAAGCGCCTCAAGCATCTCGGAATGTTTTTTGAACTCGATGCCGTCCACCGCGCCGGTGGCGTAAAAGACGGCGCGAATCGGGCGTTGCGCGACCAGTTTCGGGTCGAGCTGTTTGAGCGTGCCGGCGGTGGCGTTGCGGGCGTTCGGAAAAGGTTTTTCGCCGGCAGCGGCCAGCTTGGCATTGATGGCCACGAATTCCTTCATGGCCATGTAAGCTTCGCCGCGCACTTCCAACAATTTCGGCGTAGCGGCGTTCGGCAGAACGCCGCCATCATCTGATTTTAAAGTTAGCGGCTTTCTGCCGAAAGCCGCTACGGGCACAAGTTCCAGCGGAATGCCGCGAACGGTTTTGAGATTCACGGTGATGTCATCGCCTTCCGTACCGTCACCACGTGTTACACCCAGGGCCAGTTTGCCGTAACGGTAGTGAACGCTGATGGACACACCGTCCACCTTCGGCTCCATGACATATTCAATGCGGTCGCGGCCGAGCTGTTTGCGGAGGGTGGCGTCGAACGCGCGGAGTTCGGCCAGCGTGTTTTCATCCTGCTTGCGGTTGCGTTTGTCGCGGTCGGGTTCTTCATCCTTGGTCGGATGATCGGCGGCCTCAACCTTGTCGAGCGAGAGCATCGGCACGAGATGTTTGACGCGGGCAAACTTTTCGCTGGGTGCGCCGCCGACACGTTGCGTGGGCGATTCCGGGGTGACCAGGTCAGGGAAATCCTTCTCCAGCTTCTGGAGTTCGCCAAAAAGCCGGTCGTATTCGGAGTCAGTGATGAGCTGCCGCCCCACGACGTAGTAGGCGTGGTCGTGCTTGCGGATTTCCGCCACAAGCTGGGCGTGGCGTTTTCTGGCTTCGGCCGGTGTCACGGGGAAATCTTTATCGTCCGCCGCGGGAAAGGACAGTTTTTTGTGCGGCCGCAGCGGCCGTTTTCACGTCGAAGCCAAATCCGCCGCGCAGCCTTCAGGCCACGAGAAAGCAGATGAAGCCGGCGACACAGAGAAGGAAGAAGACAATGACTGCGCCATCGATCAGGCCAAACTGTGCCTCTTTCGAGTGATTGGCCGGGATGAGCGCCGTATTGAAAACATTGCTCTTCCTGCTCACGCTGAATGCAATCCGAGTCATGTCATACCGTCGAGCATCAGGCGGGCCACCGGTGATCGGCAGGGAGTGAATCAAAAGGTGACGCGAATGGGCACCACAGGACAGGATTTTGTCCCGGGATTTGACACGGAAATTGCGCGGGTGCGCCGCTGTCAGGCAGGCTGTCCCAAAAATCGGCGCAGCCGGTTGAGCATGATCGCGGCAAAGCGCTCGTAAGGCGCCAAGGCCCGGCCGTAGATCTTGATTTCGTCAACCGCCTCCAGCGTCATGGAAAAATCCAGGTCGTGAAACGCGCGGCCGCGCCTGACCCGGTGCAGCCAGCGGGCCAGGTCGGTGACTTCCTCGATCTCATCCTCCTGGCCGGGAAAAAATGAAATCCCCCACTCGTCGCGATGGATAAATCCCTCGGCCGCGCGCCGGTTTTTAAACCACGGGTCGCACAGCAGCATGCAGACGGACTTGCCCGGACGCCCGCCGAGCCGGTAAAAAACGATCGGCGCGTCCGTTTCGCAAAAATGGTCGAAGGCAATGTCCAGCGCATCGCCGGGCGGCGGCGTGAACCGGGTCTGAAAACCGAAATGGAAGCCGCCCGGTTCGCTCCGGGATTTTTCCACGCACAGATTTTCCGCGAAGATCCAGATGATGTCCGTGGCGAAACGGCGTTCGGCGAGCAGTTTCTGCCAGTCCTTGACCGCCGCTTCCAGGGACGGGCGTTTGAATTGCGCAACTGATTTCATGCCGGGATTTTAGCCAGTATTTTTCCGAAACCAATCTATAAATAATTTGATTCCCGTTTCAATCTTGATTTTCGGCTGATAGCCCAGGCGGGCGCGCGCCCGGGTGATGTCGGCAAACGTGACCGGCACGTCGCCGGGCTGCGGCGGTTGCCGGTCAATGACCGCCTTTTTGCCCAGCGCCGCCTCGAGCAATTCGATGAGCCGGCTCAGCGTCACCGTCTGCGATTCGCCGAGGTTGAAGATTTCAAAGCCGGATTCCTTTTGCGTGGCGGCAATGATGCCGTCCACCGTGTCGGTGACGTAGGTGTAATCGCGCGCCATGCTGCCGTCGCCAAAGACGGGGATGGGCCGGCCGGCGTGGATGAGCGTGGCGAACTTCCGGATGGCCAGGTCGGGCCGCTGGCGCGGGCCATAAACGGTGAACAGCCGGAGCATCGTCACGTCCAGGCCATAAACGTGATGGTAAACATGACCCAAGGATTCACAGGCGAGCTTGCTGGCGGCGTAGGGCGAAATAGCGGAAAAAATCGGGTCGCTCTCGCTGAACGGCACCTTGGCGTTCACGCCATAAACGGACGACGACGACGCGATGGTGATTTTTTTGACGCCGGCCTGGCGCGCGGCTTCGAGGACGTTGGCCGTGCCCTCGACGTTGACGCGCTGGTAAAGCGCCGGGTCGGCGAGGCTCGGACGCACGCCCGCCCGCGCGGCGAGGTGAATGATTTGATCAAACTTGACGGTGGAAAAAAGCTCATCAAGCGCGGCGCGGTTCGTGATGTCGCCGCGGACGAATTCAAACG
>JBKQOA010000188.1:0-8674 GCA_052145735.1 Limisphaerales bacterium | reverse complement strand
GACGTGTCCAATCAAATCTCGACCGCCGGCTACGAGGCCAGCGGCACCAGCAACATGAAGTTCATGATGAACGGCGCGCTGACCATCGGCACGCGCGACGGCGCCACCATCGAGATGGCGGAGGAGGCGGGCGGGGAAAATTTTTTCCTGTTCGGCCTGACGGCGCAACAGGTGGCCGACAGCCGCGGCTGGTACCATCCGCACTGGCATTACGAAAACGAGCCGGAAACGCGCGCGGCGCTCGACCTGATCATTTCCGACCATTTCAGCCGGAAGGAACCCGGCGTGTTCATTCCGCTCATCGATACGCTCCTGACCAACGGCGACCATTATCTGCACCTCGCCGACCTGAAATCCTACCTGGAAGCGGACCAGCGGCTGCAGGATTTGTACGCCGACCCGGACGGCTGGGCGCGCCAAGCCATTCTGAACGTGGCCGGCTCCGGAAAATTTTCCAGCGACCGCACCATTGCCGAATACAACAACGAAATCTGGAAGGCGCAGCGCTGTCCGCTGTCGCAGTGAAATTTTAATCATCAAACCAAAAGGAAAAACCGTGGCTTTATCACCGCTTGCCGGCAAACCGGCCCCGAAAGAGATGCTGTTGGACGTGGCCCGGCTGGAACGCAAATATTACGAGCGCCAGCCCGACGTAACCGACCCCAACCAATTGGTCAGCTTCGGCACGAGCGGCCACCGGGGCTCGTCGCTGCGCGGCACATTCACCGAGGCGCACATCCTGGCCATCAGCCAGGCCATTTGCGATTACCGCCGCAGCCACAACACCGACGGCCCGCTTTTCCTCGGCAAGGACACGCACGCGTTGTCCGGTCCGGCCCAGCGCACCGCGCTCGAGGTCCTCGCCGCCAACAATGTCGAGACGGTCATCCAGCCGGAGGACGGCGTGACGCCGACCCCGGTCATCTCGCGGGCGATTCTGGTCCAGAACCGCGACCGCAAAGACCGGTTCGCGGACGGGATTGTCATCACCCCGTCGCACAACCCGCCGGAGGACGGCGGGTTCAAATACAACCCGCCCAACGGCGGACCGGCGGACACCGACGTGACGCGGTGGGTTCAGGACCGGGCCAATCAATTGTTGCGGAGCGATAATGATGAGGTGAAGCGGGTCCCGTTCGCCACCGCCATCCAGGCGGCCAACACGCGCGAGGAGGATTATGTCCTGCCTTACGTCAATGATCTGCGGAACGTCGTGGACATGGACGTCATCCGCGCCGCCGGCCTCCGGCTGGGCGTGGACCCGCTGGGCGGCGCCGCCCTGCCGTACTGGGAACCCATCAATTCCATTTACGGAATCGAGATCCATGTCGTCAACCCGAAACTTGACCCGACCTTTTCGTTCATGACCGTGGACCACGACGGCAGGATTCGCATGGACTGCTCCAGCCCTTACGCGATGGCGCGGCTGGTCGGGCTCAAGGACCAGTTCCGGGTCGCCTTTGCCAACGACCCGGATGCCGACCGGCACGGCATCGTCACGCCGTCCGCGGGTTTGATGAATCCGAACCATTACCTCGCTGTGGCCATCCGGTATCTGCTGACGCACCGCCCGCACTGGTCGGCGAAGTCCGCAGTGGGCAAGACGCTGGTCAGCAGCAGCATGATTGACCGGGTGGTGCAGAAACTCGCGCGTCCGTTATGCGAGGTGCCGGTGGGCTTCAAGTGGTTTGCCCCGGGGCTGTTCGACAGTTCGTTCTGCTTCGGCGGCGAGGAAAGCGCTGGCGCTAGTTTCCTGCGGCTGGACGGCACCGTCTGGACGACCGACAAGGATGGCCCGATCATGGACCTGCTCGCGGCTGAGATCACCGCATGCACCGGCAAGGACCCCGGCGAACACTTCGCCGAACTGGCGGCGGAGTTCGGGATGCCGTACTACACGCGCATTGACGCGGCGGCCACGCCCGAACAGAAGACACGCCTCGGAAAACTTTCCCCGGAAGCCGTCAAGGAATCGACCCTGGCCGGGGAACCGATCACCGCCCGGCTGACGCGCGCCCCGGGCAACAACGCGCCCATCGGGGGGTTGAAGGTCGTGGCCGCCAACGGTTGGTTTGCCGCCCGGCCATCCGGCACGGAAAACATCTACAAAATTTACGCGGAAAGTTTCCGCGACGAAAAACACCTGCAAACCATCGTGGCCGAGGCAAAACAGATTGTGAACAATGCCCTGGCCGAAAGTGCGCAGACTTGAATCGTCGGCTGGAAGCCAATACAAGGATGGCCAACATGACTGCAAGTGCCAAAACTCTGACTCAACGCCCGGTGTGGAAAGCCCTGGCCGGCCATCACAAAAAAATCCGGAACCTGCATCTGCGGAAACTGTTTGCGGATGACCCCAAGCGCGGCGAACGCCTGACCGCCGAGGCGGCCGGCCTGTTCCTGGATTACTCGAAGAACCGCGTCACCGATGAAACGCTCAAGCTGCTGGTCCAACTGGCGGAGGCAGCCGGCCTGCGCGAACGCACAGAGGCCATGTTCCGCGGCGACAAAATCAACCTCACGGAAAACCGCGCGGTGCTGCATGTGGCCCTGCGCGCACCGAAGGGCGCGTCCATCGTCATGGACGGCCGGAACGTGGTATCCGGGGTCCATGCCGTACTGGACAAGATGGCGGAATTTTCCAATCGGGTCCGCAGCGGCGCGTGGAAGGGCCACACCGGCAAACCCATCCGGAACGTCGTCAACATCGGCATCGGCGGCTCCGACCTCGGGCCGGTGATGGCTTACGAGGCGCTCCGGCATTACAGCGAACGCCACCTGACGTTCCGGTTCGTGTCGAACGTGGACGGCATTGATTTCGTGGAGGCGGTCCGGGACCTCGATCCGGCGGAGACGCTGTTCATTGTTTCATCGAAAACCTTTACGACATTGGAGACGATGACCAACGCGCAAAGTGCGCGCGACTGGCTGCTGAAAAAACTGGGCGGCGACAAAACGGCCGTGGCGAAACATTTCGTGGCCGTCTCGACGAATGCGGAGAAGGTGTCGGCGTTCGGCATTGATACGGCCAACATGTTCGGTTTCTGGGACTGGGTGGGCGGGCGTTACTCGATGGACTCGGCCATCGGGCTTTCGACCATGCTGGCCATCGGGCCGGACCATTTCCGCGCGCTGCTCGACGGTTTCCACCGGATGGACGAACACTTCCGCACCGCGCCGTTCGGGGAAAATCTGCCGGTGCTCATGGCCCTGCTGACGATCTGGAACACCAATTTCCTCGGCGCCCAGACCGTGGCGGTGCTGCCCTATGAACAATATCTGAAACGGTTCCCGGCCTATCTGCAGCAGTTGACGATGGAGAGCAACGGCAAGCGCGTGACGCTCGAGGGAAAGGAAGTCGCATGCGATACCAGCCCGGTTTACTGGGGCGAACCGGGCACCAACGGCCAGCATTCCTTCTACCAGTTGATTCATCAGGGCACACGGCTGATTCCGTGCGACTTCATCGCGTTCGGCCACGCGCTCACGCCGCTGGGCCGGCACCATGACCTGTTGCTGGCCAATGTGTTTGCCCAGGCCGAGGCGCTGGCCTTCGGCAAGACGCCCGCGGAAGTCAAGGCCGAGGGTACGGCAGACTGGCTCGTGCCGCACCGGGTCTTCGAGGGAAACCGCCCGTCGAATGTGATCCTCGCCGACCGGCTCACGCCTGAAGTGCTCGGCGCGCTGGTGGCCCTTTACGAGCACAGCGTCTTCACCCAGGGCGCCATCTGGAACATCAACCCGTTTGACCAATGGGGTGTGGAACTCGGCAAAGCCCTTGCCCAGCGCATCATTCCGGAATTGGAGGGTCGGGCGGCGCCCAAGCTGGGTCATGACAGTTCGACGAACAACCTGATCCGTCGTTGCCGGAAAATGAAAGCGGCGCCATGAAACTTCAGGTGCTGGCCGATGCCACCGCGGTCGCCACCGCGGCCGCGAAGTTCATCGCTGCGGAGGCGCGGGCGGCGGTGACGGCGCGCGGCCGTTTCATCATGGCTGTGAGCGGGGGCCACACTCCCTGGCAGATGTTGCGCGTGCTGGCCGGTGAAGATGTCCCCTGGAAAAACGTGCATGTCGTCCAGGCGGACGAGCGGATTGCCCCGGCCGGACACGTGGACCGGAACTTGACGCACCTGTGCGAATGTTTACTGGAGCAGGCCCCGCTGCGGCCCGAACAGATTTACGCCCTGCCGGTGGAGGAAAAAGATCTGGCGGCCGCAGCGGCCAGTTACGCCCGAACGTTGGGGGAAATTGCCGGCACCCCGCCGGTGCTGGATCTCGCCCACCTCGGCCTGGGACCGGACGGCCACACCGCGTCGCTGGTGCCGGGGGACCCGGTCTGTGACGTCACCGATGCGGACGTGGCCGTGACGGGTGTGTACCAGGAACGGCGGCGCATGACGCTGACGTATCCGATGTTGAATCGTTCGCGGCGCATCCTGTGGCTGGTGACCGGCGCGCACAAGGCCGGGATGCTGGTGCGATTGTGCGCCGGCGACGTGTCCATTCCCGCCGGGCGGATCCGCCAGGACAAGGCCCTAGTGCTGGCTGATCGCGCGGCGGCGGGAAAACTGGAGTCTTAACGGGTCAAAGCTGAACTGACGCCGGGACTAATTTGATCCTGAAAACCAAAGCTACGATCGAAAAAACGACCAGCTCAGGATTGTCAGTTGCTTTCCTTCAAGTCGCCGCCCGGTCACTCGGTGACGCGCAACCCGGCCAGCGCCTGGTCCACCGCCGCCTGGATCCGGTCGGCCCGCACATTGTCGGGGGCGTTGCGCAGGACATTGCGCACCGCGTAGTTGCGATAGAGCAGCTTGTAGGATTTGGCGTCAATGACGTCAATGACCAGCGTGCCGGCCGTAAATGGGTTCGGATTCTTGTGGTCGATGGCGCCCTTCTCGTGCGCCTTGTCCACCAGCGCGTCCGCATCCCGGCCGTAGCCAAAATAATCGTTCACCGACGTCGTGGACACGTTGTTTCCCAGGATGACGAGGTAGGCCACGATGACATTGCCGCTGTTCGCGACGCGGGTAAGGCCTTTGTTGGCGAGATTGGTGGTGATGGCGTTCTGGATGAGCTTGTGGACCTGTTCACGTTTCTCGGCGTAATCGGGCGGCGCGGGCTGGCCCGACACGAAACTGAAGGTGCCTTCCCGGATCGGTCCCTTGTTCACCTGGGTGGGGGTGGAGGAACAACCCGCCAGCACAACAGCACCGGCGGCCAGCAAACATCTGATTAGGGTTTTCATGGGCTTCATTGTAGTTTGGGTTTCCTGAAAAAGACAACCATCCTGTGTCAAAATTTCATGGAGCCTTCCAGCCCCATGGAACAGCCGTGGAAGGCGGGCTGCGGAAATAATCAAGCCATCCACGGAACCGCCCGGTTCTCCTGTAATGGCCGTGTTCCAAAAAAGCATGGTGCGACACGGCAACCCGTATCGCACCAAGCTTAAGCCGTTTTTTGCAGATTTTATGTTGGAGGCAGAGCTTTCGACTTCCCGAAACCGGTCACCTTGCCCTTGACCACGGTCCATGCGCCATCCATTGTCCCGTCGCCGCCGACAATTGCCTTATCACCCACGCCGAGTGCGGTCTTCGTGGTGCTGAAACTTTCAACGAGCTTGGCGGCATCGAAACCTTGAAAACTGAGGTCGGTGTTGGTAATTCCATTCTGTTCACTGAAGAGAAAAAAGAAAATCATCCCAAAGTGCTCCTCCTTCCGGCTTCCGCCGGCCGGTTTGAGCACCTCTTTACCCCTGAAAACAGTGGAGTTGGCTTCAAAGCTGAAGTAAACGACATTGGTGCCGCCTTCATTGATGCCGGTGGTGACGTCAAAAACAGCGTTCGTGCCGGTTTTGTCCACGACAAAAATATGTCTATCACCATAGTTGAGCGCGAGTTGTGCGCCCGTGGGCCAGTTTGTATTAAAGGCCGTCGCCAAAAAGTTCAAAAGGTCCTTGTTGGTGATTTTTGCGGCCTTGACGGTGGAGACATAGGTGTCGGGGGCGGAATTTGAAAAATCCAGGCCTTGTTGCACGACGGTCAGGCTGAAGTTGAGTTTTTCGAATACTGGAATTCCCAAGCTTGCCTTGGCATTGAAAGCCCAGAGCGCGAGCGCCGCCACGATGGCGGTGAAGGCAAATTTGGTCGGTTTCATAGGTTTGATTATAAATGAATCCTTTAGTTTGCTGGTTCCCACTCAGCTTAACAAGCTGAACTTGGGTAATAATGTTAAGTGAAGGGCTTTAGTGTCAACGTTAATCATGATTCAATCTGGCGGGTAAAATCCACGCCAAATCGGCGTGGGAAAAACGAATCCGAACCCTCTGAATAATGCCCTGACGTCGTGTCGGCGGGGCGGCAGACCGCCGCATTTGCTCAAGAAACACCTGTGTCCGGCTTTCTGCCGAAAGCCGCTACGCCCGTTTTGCAGAGGCCTCAACTCGATTCAGTTCGGCTGGCGGAAGACACCGCGAGGCCATCGGCCTCCGCCAGGAAACCGGCTGGGTGCCATGGAAAAGACATGCGGGCAAAGATAAGCGTTGACGGCGTGAGTGGAATGGCGTTTAATTCCGTCATTGGTCCGTTTCAAGCTTGTTTGGTTTTCCGCGTGGATATGTTTTCGAGACAACCACGCGGATTTTTATTTCCCCACGCCGGGATTTTGCGAGTGACGGCCGGCTGCTCCAGTGCTTTCACTCGCAGTTGGCAAAACTGAATGTCAAAGGACGACGAATGTCATTCCGGCCCGCGAATTGGCGGTGACCGCAACCCGCATTTTTCTCGTGATTCCTCAATCATTTGACCCGGATTCACTGGCTATTGAAATTGCGGATAGAATCAAATCACTTCCCAAGATACTTCGAAGGGTTGCGTATCCGGTCGAGCCGCTCGGCTTCAAGCACGTTTCGAACCGCCACCAGCCGCCTTTGTCTGACAGCATTCGCGATGGTTTGCGGGAGGAACCAGACCTGTTTGACCAGTTGGATGAGGGTCAGGCCAATGAGCTTCAGGATATTCATAATGTGGGATTACTCCCATTCACTAGTCTTTATAGAACAAGGTGCAGAAGATGATGATGGATGATTCCTCGGTTCTCGGCATGGCATTCGGTTCGGCGGGTGTGACCAGGGTGCTCATGTGCGTGGCCACCAATGTCAGGTCCGGGTGTTGCGCGAGGAATTGGTTAAGCTGTTCCTCCAAAGCGGTCGCCGGGGATTTGCCGGAGGGCAGCTTGTGGAGAACGACTTCAAATATTTTTGCTTTCATATCACATCATACCAGATGCGCGCCATTCCATGGCAGTAAAACGCACTATATTTTTCGGCCGCCGTTTACAACAACTTCGATTCCGCCCATCAGACCCGCTTGGGGTTCACAACCATCGCGGCCAGCAGTTCGTCCAGGGAAACGGTGGCGAAGCCGGTGGCGGAGTCGCTCATGGCGTAGGGAATGATGAGTTCGCGCCCGTGCAGCAGCACGCCGCAGGTGTACACCACATTCGGCACATAACCTTCGCGCTCCGATTCGTTCGGAGAAAGCAAAGGATTCCGCAGGCGGCCAATGACGCGCGTCGGGTCTCTCAAGTCCAGTAGGAATGCCCCGATGCAATACTTCCGCATCGCGCCGACGCCGTGGCTTAACACCAGCCAGCCGGCCTCGGTTTCAACCGGCGAACCGCAATTGCCAATCTTGATGAATTCCCATGGTTGCGCGGGAGACAGCAGCAGCTTCGGCCCGGCCCAAAAATGAATATTGTCGGAGAACATGATCAAAATGTTCTCGTCGTCCTGGCGCGACAGCATCGCGTATTGTCCGTTGATTTTGCGCGGGAACAGCGCCATGCCCTTGTTCTGCACGGCGGGGCCGTTGAGCGTGCAGGCCACGAATCTGAACCAACCGAAATTCACCGCCGTCATCGGCCCCGTCAAATACGGCGCGCTTCGGCAACACAGCGGGTAAAAGTTTTCCCAAACACCGCCTGCGTTCAATTTCCAAGGCGTTCACCTCAACGCCGTTTACCGCTCGACGCGAACGCAGCCAATCGGTCATCCGAATGAATTAGTCCGAGAATTCACTGTGCCTGTCGAGACAATGCACCTCAACCAACCGATTCTTACTTCCCCACCTCCAATGGCACATAGATATCCGTGAACCGAAACGGCGGCGGCATCCCCTCCGGACCATTCGCCGCCACCAAAAGCGACGGGGCCTTCTGTACTTTGCGACCGCTCTTAGGCAGCCATGAGCGGAACAATTTCTCATAGCCCTTGGCAATCGACCCGAACGGACAATTCTTCGCCACCACATAATCGCCGCCCGCTATCGTTCGCACACGCACCGGCCTCGTGGGCACGCACTTGTCATCCACCGTCACGCAGACGTCATAACGCAATTTCTCTGGCGGCGTGGTCTTCGGATTATCCATGGGCACGCCGATGAACAACGAATCCTTGCGGGGCAGGCCGTCCTTCTTCAGCCTCGTCATAAAATCCATCCATACCCGATACGCCCCGTTATACGGCCCCACCTGCCGCATATACGCGAGCTACGGCGGGGCCATGATGACCTTCACCAATTGGTCTCAGATGGCCACCGCCACTCAGTACGCGATGCCTGTGGGGACCGTTGCGCCGACGCTGATCTATTTCGCCCCGAAGAACATCTGGGTT
>JBKQOA010000187.1:0-5749 GCA_052145735.1 Limisphaerales bacterium | reverse complement strand
CGTGGCTGGCCAACTGGCTGAACGACCATGATGTCAAAATCATTTTTGCCGGGCCGGGCATCGTACTGGCGACGATCTTCGTGACCTTCCCGTTTGTCGCGCGGGAGTTGATTCCGCTGATGCAGGCGCAGGGCCGCAACGAAGAAGAGGCCGCGCGCGTGCTCGGCGCCAGCGGCTGGCAGACGTTCTGGCGCGTGACGATGCCGAACATCAAGTGGGGGCTGCTTTACGGTGTGATTTTGTGCAACGCCCGGGCGATGGGCGAGTTTGGCGCGGTATCAGTCGTCAGCGGTCACATTCGCGGCCCGGGGGGGACGGACACTATTCCACTGCACGTCGAAATGATGTATAATGAATACAATTTCACCGGGGCATTCGCCGTGGCGTCGCTGTTGACGTTCCTGGCAATTGTCACGCTGGTGCTGAAGACCTGGGTGGAACGCAAGCACACCGGCAGCGCGGGACGGAAAATTGATTTGACCACATGAGTGTTGAAGTCCTCAACGTCACCAAAAAATTCGGCTCGTTCACCGCGCTCGACAACGTGAGCCTGAAGGTCGAATCCGGCGAACTCGTCGCCCTGCTCGGCCCGTCCGGCTCGGGCAAGACCACGCTGCTGCGCATCATCGCCGGCCTGGACTTTCCCGACCCCGGCAATGCGCAGGTTTTGTTTTACGGCGAGGACGTGACCATGATTCCCGCCAGCCAGCGCAAGGCCGGGTTTGCCTTCCAGCATTATGCGCTGTTCCGGCACCTGAACGTTTTTGAAAACATCGCGTTCGGCCTGCGCGTCCGTCCGCGCCCGGTCCGCCCCAACGAAGCCGAGATCCGCGCGCGGGTGGAAAAGTTGCTGAAGCTGATCCAACTGGAGCCGCAGGCCCGGCGATTCCCGTCGCAACTTTCCGGCGGCCAGCGCCAGCGCGTTTCGCTGGCCCGCGCGCTCGCGGTCGAACCGAAGGTGCTGCTGCTCGACGAACCCTTTGGCGCGCTGGACGCCAAGGTGCGGAAGGAATTGCGCCGCTGGCTGCGCAAACTGCATGAAGAAATCCATATCACGACCCTCTTTGTGACGCACGACCAGGAAGAAGCACTGGAGGTGGCCGACCGCGTGGCCATTTTGCGCGCGGGCAGCATTGAGCAAATCGGAACGCCGGAGCAGATTTACGACAATCCCGCCTCGCCGTTTGTCTATGATTTTCTCGGCAACGTGAACCTGTTCAGCGGCCGGGCGCGCGACGGCACGGTGGTCATCGGGAGCGATGAGTTTGCCGTGCCGGGAACCGCCGGCGAGAGCGACACTCCCGCCGTGGCGTTTGTGCGGCCGCACGACATCCGCGTGGCGCGCGAGCCGGCTGGTTCGGCGTGGCTGGCGGCGCGAGTCATCCGCACCAATGCCGCCGGACCGTTGGCCAATCTGGAATTGGAGCGGCTCGACAGTCACGAACAATTTATGGTGCAGTTAAGCAAGGAACAATTCCAGCAGTTGCTGCCGAAAGCCGGCGAACAGGTTTTCGTGGAATTGCGGAACGTGAAGGTGTTCTCGGAGGATTATTCGATTTGAATCAGCGCCCCTTCTGACGGGGACAAGATTGACTTGCTGCCGCCGGTTCTTATCGTTTTGCGGCATGGCCGACAAACATTACCGCAGTTTTATCAAAGCCGTCTCCTGGCGCCTCACCGGCAGCATGGACACGATGGTTATTTCCTTCCTCATCACCGGGCAAATACGATGGGCACTGACAATCAGCGGCGTGGAGTTGTTCACCAAGATCGGCCTGTATTATCTGCATGAGCGGATTTGGGAAAAAGTTCCGCTCGGCCGCATCCTGGAGCCGACGGACAAGCCAACGTTTGAAATTTAAAACCACCAGCCGTGTCGTCAGAGCCGTTTGCTCGATGTCATATCTGGCCCGCCCCCCTCGCTGCGCCACGTTGCGCGAGCTTTGACACTTCGGGCCTATTCCGCAGAACTCGCGTCCATATTATGCCTCAGAGTGGTCGGCTTCAATCGCAACCTTCACGGCATCAACCGCGTCAGATCCTACCGTATGCCTTTCCCGTTCCTCGCGCTTCATCCGTAAGCCGACCGCCCGATACTGATGCAGAACGACGATCTGAGCAATCCCCGATAACCGCTATCCTCAGACGCGACATACGTTCCGGAGCCACCCCCCAGACACGATATTGCGTCGGCATGACGACGACAACGCTGAGGCGACTGGACAATTCGCGCAACGATTTCAAAAGGTCGCTAGAAACAAAAAGCGAGACAGGCAAGTTTCGCGGCAACTCCGAAAAGACGGATGGACAGTCCTGCGAATCAGGGAGTGCCAATTGAAGTCGCCAAGTCATTTGTTGCGCCTGATTCGGAAATCTGGCTGGTTATCTGGATAAGTCCCCAATCAAAAACAAGGCTGACGTAATCATCATGGAAAAGTCCCAAGCGATGAAGTTCCTGGAGTCAAATCCTGGATCAATCGTTAACATCAAGCCCACCGCACCATTGCGCGTCATTGGCAACTGCTACATGTTCAAACGAAATGAACTGGAATTCCAGAACATGCTTAATTCGGAGATCAATGATTTGCTTACGAGCGGATTTGTGGAGCGCGAGTTGGAGAAATATGAGAATTTTGTTATTTTATGAAAGTAGACGTTTACCAGACAAACAAGGAAGGTACTTATTTGTTCCTGCCGCAGGGTGCCCCATTTTCTTCCGTGCCGGAGCCGGTGCGCGATACTGTTGGCCCGCTGTTTTCCTTGGCGAAAACGTGGAGGCGGTTATGATCGGCGGCCTGCTCGTGGTCAACGCGACGTTGAGTTTCCTGCAGGAAGGCCGGGCGCAAAAGGCGTTGGCCCTCCTGCGCCAGCAATTGCGCGTGCAGGCGCGTGTCCGCCGTGACGGCGCCTGGCTGACGCTGGCAGCGGAGGAACTGGTACCCGGCGACATCGATGGTACGGGGCGGCGAGGCCACCGGCGAAGTCGCGGCCATCGGGGCGAACCCCCTTTTCGGCAAAACCGCCGAACTGGTCCGCACCGCCCGGTCGGCCAACCGGCAGGAACATGAAATCGTCGCCATTGTCCGCAACCTAATGGTGGTGAACGTGGCGACGGTCGTGGTCGTGACGGGTTATGCCCATCTTTGATCGAACAGAACAAACAGCACTCTATGATTGTCGGCTGAGATTTCGATTGTTAGCCATGAAATAAAGCAACGGCACGGCCACTGGCGCAATGATCATCGAAACCAGGCTGCCCGCCATCAGGGAAATGGCCAGTCCTTGAAAAATCGGGTCGGTTAGGATCACGCTCGCACCCACCACCACCGCCAGCGCGGTGAGCAGGATCGGGCGGAATCGTACCATGCCCGCCTCGACCACCGCCTCCGCCAGCGGCAGTCCCTCGCGCAGGCGTTGTTCAATAAAGTCCACGAGAATGATCGAATTGCGCACCACGATGCCCGCGCCGGCCATGAAACCAATCATGGAAGTCGCCGTGAAAAAGGCGTGCAATGCGCCGTGCGCCGGCAGGATGCCGACCAGTGAGAAAGGAATCACCACCATGACGATCATCGGTGTGAGAAACGACCGGAACCAGCCGACCATGAGGATATAAATCAGCACCAGCACTGCGGCGAAGGCCATTCCCAAATCCCGGAAAACCTCGATCGTGATGTGCCATTCGCCATCCCATTTGAGGGCGGGTTCCCGGTCTGTGAACGGCTGGACGGCGTTGAGGATTTTCAACTTAGCGCTGCTCCCGCCAACTTCGCGCGCGTCAAGCGCCCGCAACGCCTCGTTCATTTTCAAGATAGCATACACCGGGCTTTCCACCACCCCCGCCACGTCGCCGATGACGTAGGTCACCGGTATGAGATTCTTGTGGTAGATGCTCTTGTCCGTGATCGTCCGCTCGACGGTCACCAGCTCGCGCAGCGGAATCAGCGGTGGAACCCCCGTCGTTGAACCCGGTTCGGGTAACGCGTTGGCGTCGCCTGAGCGCACGCGCAGGGCCAGCAATTCCTCGGGGCTGGTCCGGCTGGCCAGCGGCAGTTGCAGGACGATGTTCACGTCCTCCTTCTCGCGCGGGACATGCAATAAATCCACCGATTCGCCGCCAACGGCGATGCGTAGCGTCTCGGAAATCATTTCGGCGCTGATGCCGTGGAGCGCGGCCTTTTCCTTGTCGATGACGAAGCGCACCTTCGGCTGATCGGCTTCGATATACCAGTCCGTGTCCACCACCCCCGGCGTGCTGTGGAAAATATCAATGACCTTTTGCGCCAGGGCCAGGCGGTCGCGCTCCGTAGGTCCGTAGATTTCAGCCACGAGGGTTTGCAGTACCGGCGGGCCGGGGGGAACTTCGGCGACCGCCACGCGTGCGCCGAATTTGGCAGCGATGGCGGCTACGCGCGGACGCACGCGCTTGGCGACGTCGTGGCTCTGTGCCCGGCGTTCGCCCTTTGGCAGCAGATTGACCTGGAGGTCGGCGACATTCGCACCGCGCCGCATGAAGTAATGGCGCACGAGACCGTTGAAATTAAACGGCGAGGCAACCCCGGCATAAACCTCGTAATCGGTCACTTCCGGTTCGGTGCGGACGGCGGCGGCGATTTCGCGCGCGGCCTCCGTGGTACGTTCGAGCGAACTGCCTTCCGGCATGTTCAGAATGATCTGAAATTCGCTCTTGTTGTCGAACGGCAGCATTTTCACCTTCACCCAGCCGATGCCCACCAGTGCCATCGCCACCAGCAGAAGCCCGGTGACGCCCGCAAGAAAGGCGTAACGCCGGCACGGGTGCTCGATGAGCGGCCCCATGAAACGGCGATAGAGGCGGGTAAAAAAGTTTTCCTCGGGTTTCTCGTGCGCCGGTGGTTGGCCGCCTTCGGTCACGGGCGCTGTACCGTCGGTGAGGTGGGAATACTTCCGGCCCCAACGCAGGATGCGGATGCTGGCCCACGGCGTAACGATGAAGGCGATGGCCAGCGAGAAGAACATCGCCGCGCTGGAGCCGATGGGTATCGGCCGCATGTACGGTCCCATCAAGCCGCCGACAAACGCCATCGGCAGCACGGCGGCAATCACCGCGAACGTGGCCAGGATGGTCGGGTTGCCGACTTCGCCGACCGCTTCGACCGCGATGGCGGACCAGTGCCGTCCCCGGTTATGCGGCAGGTGAAAATGGCGGACAATGTTCTCGATCACCACGATGGCGTCATCCACCAGAATGCCGATGGAAAATATCAGCGCGAACAGCGTGATGCGGTTCAATGTGAAGCCGTGCAGATAAAAGACAAGCAACGTCAGCGCGAGCGTGGAAGGAATGGCAATGCCAACGATGAGCGATTCACGCCAGCCCAGCGCCAGCAGAATCAGCAGCGACACGCCGACGACGGCGATGAGCATGTGCCAAAGCAATTCGTTGGATTTCTCCTCCGCCGTCAGGCCGTAATTCCGTGTGACGGACACCTGCACGTCGGCGGGTATGATGCGCCCTTTGAGCGTGTCAATTTTCCTCAGAGCTTCATCGGCCACTGTGATGGCGTTCGCGCCCGGCCGTTTCGCGATGCTCAACGTGACGGCGGGTTGTTCGTTGGCCAACGCGCTCTTTGCCGCGCCCGTTCCGAAAAAGACGTATTGGTTTGGTTCTTCCGCGCCGTCCACGATGGTCGCCACGTCGCGGAGATAAACCGGTTTGCCTCCAAACACGCCCACGACCACGTTGCCGACGTCTTCGGCGCTGGCCAGG
>JBKQOA010000186.1:0-9938 GCA_052145735.1 Limisphaerales bacterium | reverse complement strand
TATTGCAAATTCTGCGCGTTTTATCGCACGGAAAAGGACGACGACGCCTATGTCATCACGTTCGACGAGATGGACAAGAAAATTGAGGAGACGGTCGAGCTGGGCGGCACGCAGATTTTGATGCAGGGCGGGCATCACCCGAAACTGACGAAGCAGTGGTATCTCGATTTGCTCTCGCACATCCGAAACAAATGGCCGCAGGTCAACATCCACGGATTCAGCCCCAGCGAGTTCATCCATTTCCGCGAGGTGTTCAACGAGCCGCTGGAAAAGATCATCGGCGATTTTATGAAGGCCGGGCTGGGCTCGATTCCCGGCGGCGGCGGGGAAATCCTCGTGGACCGCGTGCGACAGAAAGTTTCGCCGCTCAAGGCGATGAGCAACGACTGGCTCGAAGTCATGGACGTGGCGCACCGGCTCGGTTTGAATTCCAGCGCCACCATGATGTTCGGCCACGTCGAAACGGTGGAAGACAGGATTGAACATCTCGAACGGCTGCGTGCGCAGCAGGATAAATCGCTCCAACGTAGGGCAGGCGTCTCGCCTGCCCCGCGAGCGCTTCAGCGCGAGCAGGCAAATCCCGAAAAACTTGCGCCGACTTCACCGGCGCGGGCGGGCGAGACGCCTGCCCTGCCTTGCGGTTTCACCGCGTTCATCTGCTGGACGTTTCAGGCCGAGCACACGAAGCTCAAAGCCCCGACGGTCGGCGCGAACGAATATTTGCGGACGCAGGCGCTGGGCCGGATTTACCTCGATAATTTCACAAACGTCCAAAGTTCATGGGTGACGCAGGGCCAGGAAATCGGCCAGGTCGCGCTCAAATTCGGCGCGAACGACCTCGGCAGCATCATGATCGAAGAAAACGTCGTCAGCCAGGCCGGCACGACCTTCCGCATGACCGTGGCCGACATGCAACGGCTCATCCGCGACCTCGGTTACGAACCGCACCAGCGCGACAACTGGTACCGGCTGGTAAACTGAAATTAATTACAATGTGTAAAGTCAAATGGATCAAAATATTGGCCTTCGTCGGCGTTGCGTTACTGATTGTTTTCGTCGTCATCCCGCCATTTACGCGCAAATGGTACCGAAGCCATTTAAAAAAATACGCTCCACCAGCGCCGACAAGCAAATGGAAGAAATTTTCATCTTCCGAAGGCAAGTTTACCATTTGGTTTCCAGGCACGCCTGTGGAAACAAACCTATTCATTACAAATTCAATTATGGCCGCCGAAGAGCATCTTTTCTATGTAAACGCAGACATACAAGACGAATACGCGGTCGCATACTGTGATAACCACAAATTTGAGGAATTCATAAAAAATGGAAGGGCGCAGGAATTTTTGGACAAGAGCGAATCAATAGTGGTGGCCGAAGCGAATGGAAACATTTTATCTGAACAGAAAACAACATTTGGAGGTTATCCAGCAAGAGAATTTGAATATAAAGCAGGTGGGAAAGCCAATTATTCAGTAAAAGTTAAATATGTAATGATTGGGCAGCGCGTTTATTCACTTATGGCTGTTTTTATGACAGGGAATCCATATCCAGAAGACCGCACCACTTTCTTTAATTCTTTTCGATTACAAAATTGAAAAATGGCGACTACGCTATCAGCGCGACAACTGGTACTGGCTAGTGAACTGATTGCGCATCGGCTGGCGTGTATCACCGCAAAGCGGGACAAGCTGCTCGCCCCATCAAAATAAGACAGCAAATCTTGTGAGCATTTTGGACGGGACACCGTCTAATGAATCAGTTATGCATTATCACCAGCCAAATCAGTTATGAAAACACTCGTTTCCCTTCTTTGCCTCAGCACGGCAGGCTCACTCGCCGCGCTCGCCCAGCCGGCGCTGACCATCTACAACCAGGATTTCGCCGTCGTGCGCGACAACGTGCCGCTCGACCTCAAATCCGGCGTCAATAATGTGCGTTACGCCGACGCCACCGCGCGCGTCGAGCCGGACTCGGTGATTTTGCGCGACCCGGCCGGCAAACATTCGCTCCAGATCTGGGAACAAAATTACCGCAACGACCCGGTCACGCAGGAATTGCTGCTGTCGCTGTTCGAGGGCAAGACGATTGATTTTCAAAACTTCCGCCTGAAGGACAATACGCAGTCGCGTGAACTCATTCCGGGCAAAATCATCCGCAGCGGCTACGTGCCGGGCGGCGGTTCGGAGCAGCCCATCATTGAAGTGAACGGCAAGTTGCAATTCACCCTGCCCGGAACCCCGCTGTTTCCTGATCTTGGCGATGACACGGTGCTCAAGCCGACGCTGAACTGGCTGCTTCAGTCGGACAAGCCGGGTAAATTCGACGCCGAGGTCAGCTACATCACCGGCGGATTCACCTGGGAGGCGGATTACAATCTCGTCTCGCCGGAAAAGGGCGACACGGTGGATTTGATCGGCTGGGTGACCATGAACAATCAGAGCGGCAAAACATTCCGCGACGCCAAAATCAAATTGATGGCCGGGGATGTGAACAAAATCCGGCCGGTGGGTGTGACCATGCTTGGTGGAATGAGAGCAAAAACGATGGCATTGCCAGAGGAAATGGAGGGAGCCGTCACGGAAAAAGCTTTTGATGAATTTCATCTTTATTCGCTGGCGCGGCCCACGACGCTGCTCGACCGCGAGACCAAGCAGGTGGAATTCGTGCGCGCCACGGATGTGAAAGCGCAAACAATTTACGTTTATGACGGCGCGGAGTCGAGCTACCGCTTTTACGGCGGGCTGAACTACAACCAGGACTTTGGCCGGGAAGGCAACAAGAAGGTCCGGGTGATGCGCGAGTTCGTGAACGCGGAGACGAACCATCTCGGCCTCGCACTGCCCAAGGGTAAGCTGCGGTTTTACCGCCGTGACGCCGACGGCCAGATGGAATTCGTGGGCGAGGACATGATTGACCACACGCCGCGCAATGAAACCATCCGCGTAACGACCGGCAACGCCTTCGACCTCGTCGGCGAGCGCAAGCAGACGAATTTTCACGTGGACACCAGCGAGAAATGGCTGGACGAGACGTTCGAAATCAAGCTTCGCAACCGCAAGCCGGAGCCGGTGGAAATCCGCGTGGTCGAACGTCTCTACCGGTGGAACAGTTGGGCAATCACGGCGAAATCGGATGACTTCAAAAAGACGGATTCGCAGACCATCGAGTTCCGCGTGCCGGTCAAGCCCGACGAGGAACGCACCGTGACCTACACGGTGCATTATTCATGGTGACCGCGGCGGCTTTCCGGCCGCAAGTTCCAGTGAAATCGGCCTCGACGCCGCAGGCAAAGTCTGCGATGTAATGGCAGACTTTTAACGGAAAGAACAATGCCCGAAACACCCGAACTCAGCTTCGTCATTCCTTGCTACAACGAGCAGGACAATTTGCTCGCGCTCATCACGGCGGTCCGTGAGTCCGTGGAGCCGCTCAAACTGTCTTATGAAGTCGTCTTCATCGACGATTGCAGCCGGGACAAGTCGTGGGAACTCCTGAAGCATCTGGCCGCCACGGATCCGCGCATCCGCGCCCAGAAATTCGCTTTTAATTGCGGGCAATCCGCGGCGCTGTGGGCGGGCATGCAGGCGGCCCGCGGTCGCGTCATCGTCACCCTGGACGCCGATTTGCAGAACGACCCGAAGGATCTGCCGAAGCTGCTGGCGGCGCTGGAAAAATTCGACTGCGCCTGCGGCTCGCGCGTGGAGGCCCGCCGCCGGAGCGACGGCTTCATCAAGGCCGCGTCGTCCCGGATCGCCAACAAGGTCCGCAACCTGTTGTCCGGCGAGAACATCAGCGACGCGGGCTGCTGTTACCGGGCGTTCAAGCACGAATGCATCACGGACCTTAAATTTTTCAAGGGCATGCATCGGTTCATGCCAACCCTGTTCAAGATCGAGGGCTTCACTGTCACCGAGGTTCCCATTGCGGCCAATCCGCGCCACGCCGGCTCAAGCCACTACGGCGTGTGGAACCGGGTGTTCGTCACGTTCCACGATTTGCTCGCCGTGCGCTGGATGAAGAAGCGCATGTTCAAATACCGGATCGAGGAGCGGATCAATTAACCCGCCGGCGGTCGCGGGACCAGCTCATGCAGCGATTGTTAATCCAGTGCGTCAACGTCGCCCTGCTGGTCTTGGTCTTCATCGGCCTGCCGGCGGCCACCCGGGCCCAGTGGGCAGGCTGGCAGATTTCTCCGGCCGCGCAACCCCAGCGGCTGATGCTGTGGGGACTGGCGCTCGCCGCCGCTGGAAATGCCGCCGCCGCGCTCGGGCCGGTTAAAAGTCGCAAGGACCGGAAACTGTGCTGGGAATGGACCGCGATTTTTGCCGGCCTGCTGCTGGTGCAATATGCCTTCGAACGCGGCTGGTTCAAATTCGACTGGTTGAAGCAGGCGCTGCTCTGGCTGCAAAATCACCTCTGACCGGCTACGCCCCGGCGGCCGGGCCGGTCCTGAAACCGAGATAAGAGAACCAGTTTTTTAGTATTATTTAGATTTTAGATGGCCGTGTTTTTTTCTGCTGGATGGGCAATCGTTTCTTATGTAAGGTTCGTCATCCGTTTGGGTTGCCGAAGTTTACGGGGAAGTATGGATGAGCAAAAGTCACGCTGGTAAACGAAGGAAATGATATGGAAATGACAGCTGAAACCCGATTGTCGCCGGGATTGCAAACGCTCCCGGGAGACGATGTCCGGCAGATCATGTGGCGCTTTGCCGACCGCTACGAACTCCACATGCTCGTGCAAGCTGCGCGCGGCGTGGCGCGCGGCCCGGTCGCCCGCGTCGTTGCCGACGGCGGCCGCAACTCGCACGAATGGACGCCGGCCAAGGCGGGGCTGCTCCGGCACTTCGACGAAAGCGGCATCACCGCCGCGGCTTTGGATCCGGAGGAAGGCGGCTACCTTGCCGGGCCGAAAAACCTGGCGCTGGCGCTGATCGCTTTTGAGCTGGCGTGGGTGGACGCCGGCGCGGCCACGTCCAGCCTCGCGGGCAACCTCGGATTGGCGCCCATCCACGAGCGGGGCACGCCGGAACAGCGCGCCCGCTATGTTGGCGGCGCTGCGCCCCCCAAGCCGGGCGAGCAACGCAAACAGGTCCGCGCCGCCTTCGCGCTCACCGAACCCATCCCCTTCGTCGGCGTTGAAACCGGCATGCTGGCCGGCAAGGTGCGCGTCGCCGAATGGAAGGACGGCCAGGAGCCGCTCTTGCAGGTGGAGAAAAGGGGACGCTTCATTACCAACATGGGCTTCGCCAACGTCGTTACCGCCGCCGTGGATTCGGATGATCCCCGCCTCAAAGGCAGTTGCATGATCATCCTGGAAGAGGGCGACCCCGGGATTTGGGACCGTGGCACACCCACCAAGAAGCTCGTCCACCAGCTTTCGTCGACGAATGATCCGGTCTTCAACCTGAAAGTGCCCGCCGGCCGCATCGTCGGCGGTTACACGTTCAAGGACGGGGTCATCATCCCGAACCACTCGCACAGCGAAATCATCGAAGCCGTATTCCGCCGCACGCGCGTCACGGTCGGTTTGATGACGGCCGCGAAACTGCTTTCCGCCGTGGAGCCGGTCATTCTGTACCAGCGGCGGCGCTTCCGCGGCGGCGAAGGCGCCCCCGGCACGCCGCGCTACGAACTGGGCATCCAGCAAAAAGAGGACGCCCTGCACCGGCTCGTGGACATCTGGGCCGCCGGGGAGGCGAGCGCGTCGCTCGGTTTCGAGGCCGCACGGGTCTTCGACGTGCTGGATCCGCTGGAGAAGCAAAAAGACCAATGGCTGGCGGAGAAAAAACTGACGGGCCGCGCCGCATCGAAGGAAATGGCGGCAAAACAGAAGGACGCCGTGGAGTTGGTGCAAATCACATCCCAGCCGGTGGGGGAACGTGATTTGGAACGGGCCAAGGAACTGGAGGCCGACCTGCTCGTCCAGTTCGTCAAACTCGACGCCCTCGCCGGAGTTCTTTGCCCGGCGTGCAAACTCTGGAACACCGGCCATGGGGCGACCATGATGCGCGAGGCCGTCAGCCTGATGGGCGGGTACGGAGTCACCGAGGATTGTCCAGGATTCCTGGGGCAGAAATGGATGGATGCGCAGCTCGAAGCCACCTATGAGGGGCCGGAAGCCGTGCAGCGGCTTCAGCTTTCGGTCACAATGGCCGGCGAGTTGTTCCTGGCGCAGTTCCAGCAATGGATTTTGGGCATGCGCCGGCTGGCTTCCGAACGGCCCGGGACCGGCGCCTGCACGCTTGCCAGCGCCATGCAACTCTGGCTCTGGACCCTCCACCATGTCCAGTCATCGGCCGACGCCGACGGCGCGAAGCTTTATCACAAGACGCGCCAGGGAGTGACCTTCCCGCTGGCGGACGCGCTGTGTTGGCTGCTCGCCGCGCGGCAGTTCATTCTCGATGTCATCGAACTGGAAACGAAAGGCGGAACCAAACCCGCGCTGGCCGACGGGTTGCCCGCTTTTGTTGATTTTTACACCGACCTCTGCCACGTGCAATGCGCCCGTGCCGCCGGCGAAGTCGGTCGGATTTGTGGCGAACTCGTCCACGGCTACAACCGCCATCCAGCCTGGGACGAAACCAGCTGCCACGCCTGCTATTGCGCAGCCGAATTGGAGGCGCTCGAAGGCATCATCCCGGGCATTGGCGGTTCCGCCCGCAGTTATTCGGACGTGTCGGAGGAGGGTGAATCGCATCCGCCCAAGGCCGGCCCCTGCGTGAAGTTTGCCGGACTGGAAGATTATGTCCGCTTGCGCGCCAAGCTTGACGGCTGCCTCACCGGATGCCGCCTGGCCAAGGACCGCGCCGCCGAGGCGTTGACCAAGGTGATGACGCGCGAAGCGTTGGATTATCCAGTGTGAGCATGGAACCAGCGCAGACTCAGATCGAACGCCCACGCATGGACATGGACATCGTCTGTGTCGGGTTCGGACCGGCGACGGCGGGTTTCCTCGCCACCCTGTCCAAGCAGTTCGTCAACGCCGACGGCACCCCCGCGGTGGAAAGCGCCACCCAGCCCGGCCTGCCGCCGCAGGTGGTCTGCTATGAGCGCGCCGATGACATCGGGTTCGGCGTTTCCGGGGTTGTCACCCGCGCGCGCGCGTTGCTCGCGAGCCTTCCCGATCTCAAGCGGGCCGGCATCCCCATGGCCACGCCCGTCAGCGGGGAAAAAACGCTTTACCTGCTCGATCCGGTTGGCGCGAGCCGGCGTTCCCCCACGTTGCGAACAGCCGACGCGTTGATTCGTGCGTTCAAGTGGATGTTGCCCGTCGAGCACGACGCGCTGAATCTGCCGTGGACGCCTTCCTTTCTGCACAAGCGGGGCGGCATGGTGCTCTCCCTGGGCCAGTTCATGCAATGGGTCGGTGCGCAGGTGCAAAGCACCGGCACGGTCCAAATCTGGCCCGGCACGCCGGTGTCACAGGTGCTCGTTGAGGAAAACAAGGTTGTGGGTGTGCGCCTGCTCGACCAGGGGGTGGATAAAAAGGGCCGGCCGGCCGCCGGCTTCACCCCGGGCATGGACATACACGCGGCGCTCACGGTGGTGGGGGATGGCCCGGTCGGGATCATCGGCCAGCAGCTCAACGCGCACTTCAATCCGCCGCCGGGCCGCCACACGCGTGATTGGGCGGTGGGCATGAAATTTGTCGTGGATTTGCCGGAGAACACGCCGCTCCAGCCCGGTACCGTGCTGCACACGTTTGGATATCCGGAACCGGAAATTTTCGGGTTTTTCTACGTGCATCCCGGCCGCATCGCGTCACTCGGTATTTTTGTGCCTTCCTGGTTCGACAATCCGGTGCGCACCGCCTATCGCTATCTCCAGCATTGGATGCTGCACCCGTATCTCTGGCGTTACCTCAAAGGCGGCAAGCTCCGTTCGTGGGGCGCGAAAACGCTCGGCGAATCCGGCCGCCGGGGCGAGCCCCAGCTGGCCGGCGATGGCTACGCCCGCGTGGGCGAAGGCAGCGGCAGCACCAACGTCCTGACCGGCTCGGGTGTGGACGAGGCGTGGGCCACCGGCACGCAACTGGCCGAAGCCGTGCTTGAATTGCTCAAGGCGAAGAAACCATTTACGAAGGAAAATCTCGAAGCGACTTATGTGCGGCGCCGTCGCGCCAGCTGGGTGGAACGGGAGTCCATCGTGGCCGAAAAATCCCGCGACGGATTCCAGAAAGGCGTTGTGCGCGGCCTGATCGGCATGGCGCTGGCGGGCCTGACGAACGGGCGCCTTTCCCTCGCCGGCGAGCCCGTGCCGCCGTGGAAACGCGTCCCGGCCATCGAGGAATATTATCGGGATCGCATCTCTCCGCAGGACATTGCCCGGTTGCGGGAGGAATGCCAGGCGAAGGGTGTCTCGCTGCACGGAGCGCTCATGGACAAGGCCGGCTGGCCGGCGATTCCCCACGACGGGCGGTTGCTCGTTTCGCATCAGGACGTGCTGCTCATGGGCGGCAAAGTGCAGGCGCCGCCCGGCTACGGAGACCACGTGGTGTTCCTTTACCCGGAACTGTGTCAGAAATGCGGCGTTAAAATCTGCATCGAAGCCTGTTCCGGCCAGGCCATCACGCCCGGCGAAGGCGGCGTGCCCGGTTTCGACCGCGAGAAATGTGTCCACTGTGGCGCCTGTTTGTGGAATTGCGCCCAGCCTTTGCCGTACGACCCGGAACGCACGAACATCGCCTTCCGCGCCGGCACCGGCGGCCTTCACTCGGCGGAGAATTGAACCACTGCGGCTGAGCTTCACATTGTTTGCTGGATTTCCGCTGTGTGGTCTTCGGCCCGACGCTTGAGTACGCTCACGCAGCCGCGGTTTCCATCCACCCGCACCAGGTCGCCCGTGCGAATGACCTGCGTGGCCGAAACCACGTTGGTCACCGCTGGAAGACCGTATTCGCGCGCGACGATGCTGCCGTGCGAAAGAATCCCGCCCTGTTCCACGACCACACCGGCGGCGGTGATGAAATACGGCGACCACGCCGGATCGGTGAACGGGGCGATGAGAATTTCGCCCGGGAAAACCTGCTCGTGGTCATCCGTGCGCAAAATCACGCGGGCGGATCCAGTGACGATGCCCGGAGAGACCGGAATGCCGGTCAAAAATTTCGCGTTCGCGTTCGCCACCGGCCAGCTTGGCGCGTTGGGATCGAATCTTCCGTTCACGACCCGCAGCGGGTGGAGCTTCAGGTTTTTTTCATATTCCCGCCGGCGCAAATGGATACACTCGTGCCAATCGAACGAAGCGCCGCCCGTCGCGACCGGTTCAAGCTCGGAAACGTTCAGGAAGAAAATGTCGTCGCGGCAGGACAAGCTGCCCTGCTCGTAGAGCCGCTGGCCGAGGACCAGGAGAACGCGGCGCACGAAGGCGAACCGCCGGATGCCGAGGTTCTTCAATTGCTCCCGATAGACGGTCAGTTCCTGCGCGCGGCGCAGCGAGTGCGAAAATATCCAGCGTTTGATTGGATGCTTCAGCCGCGCGCGGCATTGGACGGCCAGAAGTTCCCGCTCTTTAGCCAGCCGCCGCTGATTTTCCAGCGGATCGGAATGGCCCAGCGAGCGAAGATAGCCGCGCACCAGTCCCAGGATGTAATCGGGCGCCTCGCACCAGCGGGCGTTGAACAGTTCGAATTCGGCGCGGCAATGGTGCCCATGCTCGTTCATGAAGGCATCCCAGGCAGCCAGGAATTTCCGGCCGGGTTCAGTGTGGCAAAGCCCGGCGCGGACCTCCGGCCAACGGTTTTCGGAAGACACCGCAGCCGCCGTGTCGCTGTCGGTGTGAGCCAGCGCGGCCAGGCGCCAGAGAGCCAAGCCGGCTTCCGCGACCGGTATGCCGCCCAACGCGGCGAACAACTGGAGCGCCAAGCCGGGTTCACCCAACCAATCGCGGCAGGCTTTCAGAAACACCGGCAGCGCCGCTCCCTGTGTTGCCAGGTAG
>JBKQOA010000185.1:0-24604 GCA_052145735.1 Limisphaerales bacterium | reverse complement strand
AACTTTCGCGCCCATTTTCACGCCCAATGGCCTCGCCGCCTTTGGCCGCGACCTCGATTCCTCACGGCAGGTTTGGAGCCGGCACGAAGGTTACCCCGGCGACGCGCGCTACCGCGATTTTTACCGCGACATCGGCTTCGACCTCGATTTCGACTACGTCAAGCCGCATCTGCCCTCGCCGGAAACCCGCGGGTTCACCGGCATGAAATATTACCGCATCACCGGCGGGGCGGGAGACAAGCAGATTTATGATCGCAGTGCCGCGCTGCAGGCCGCCGCCGTTCACGCCGGGCATTTTCTCAACGAACGGGCGAGCCAGATCCGGCGGCTCAGCGGATTGCTGGACCGCCCGCCGCTGGTCGTGGCGCCGTATGACGCGGAACTGTTCGGCCATTGGTGGTACGAGGGGCCGGAGTTCCTGGATTACTTCGCGCGCAAACTGTTTTACGACCAGAAGACCGTTGCGCTCATCACGCCCGGCGAGTATCTGCACCGGCATCCGACCAACCAGATCGCCCGGCCTTGCGCGTCCAGTTGGGGTGAGGAAGGTTACTGGCGGGTGTGGCTGAACGAGAAGAACGAGTGGATTTATCCGCACCTGCAGATCGCGCAGGAGCGGATGACCGGACTGGCGCAAAAATTTCCCAAGGCAGCCGGCCTGAAGGCGCGGGCATTGCGTCAGGCCGCGCGTGAATTGCTGCTGGCGCAGGCCAGCGACTGGCCGTTCATCCTGCGCGCGGGCACAAGTCCGGATTACGCCCGCCGCCGCGTGAAGGACCATCTGCTCCGCTTCATCGCGCTGCACGACCAGTTGACGGCCACCGGCGTGGACGAAAAATGGCTGCGTGAAGTCGAATCCCGCGACAACCTGTTCCCCGACGTGGACTGGACCTATTGGAAGTGACTGGTGAAAAGGCGGACACGAATCCTGCCCGGGCCGGCCGGTGGCAGTGTCAAAGGAATCGCGCCAGAGTGTCCAAAATGAAGAAACGACAGGGAACTTTGATCGGGTCGTTTCCTTCAAACTTTCAGACGATTGCCTTTGTTTTCAAACATTTTGGCGGTTCTTCAATCAGCGAATCTTAAACCGGGACATCCTTCCAAAATATCCGGGGCCAGGGCATGACATCTGCTCATTTTTGGTTTAATTTGCGCGTCGTCAGGACGTTGGATTTTGGACAACATAAATTGCCGGTTTGGAAACTCAAATAACGATATGAAAATTCGGACTTTGCTCGTGGATGACCAGTCCACCGGACTGGCGGTGCTGCGGGACATGCTCCACTTCGAACCGGATATCGAAATCATCGGCACCGCTTCCCGGGGGCGTGAGGCCGTTGAGGTCATCAACCAACTGGCGCCCGACCTGGTCTTTCTCGACGTGCAAATGCCCGAGCTGGATGGCTTCGAGGTGGTCGCCCAAATCAAGCTGCCCCGGATGCCGATCATCATTTTTGTGACGGGACACGATGATTATGCGTTGAAGGCTTTTGAGGCGCACGCCCTGGACTTTCTGGTCAAGCCCTGCCAGCTGGCCCGCCTGCGGTCGGCGGTGCAACGGGCGCGCCAACAAATTCAAAGCCATCAGACCAGCGACATTCAGCAGAAGCTGGACGGTCTGTTGCAGGATCTGAAGGCGGGTTCAAAATATCCGGAACGCCTGGCCGTGAAATCCAACGGGCGAATCATCTTCCTGCGCCTGATCGACATCGACCTGGTCGAAGCGGCGGACAATTATGTGAAATTGTACGTCGGCAAGGAGACGCATTTGTTCCGTGAAACGTTGACCGCGCTGGAGGAGAAACTTCCACCGGACCGTTTCGTGCGCATCAGCCGCTCGGCCATCGTGAACATCGAATCGGTCAAGGAATTGCATCCCATGTTTCACGGCGAATACTCGGTTACGCTGCACAACGGCACCCGCGTAACGCTCACGCGCGGTTACCGGGAACAGCTCCGGCAGTTGGGCGTGATGACCTGAGCCGCGTCGGGCTGGCTGGAGCCGTCCGGCCCTGATTTTCCTTCCGTTTTCCCGGGATTCCGCCCCCTTCCGGGCGCAATTCACCCCCCAAAGCCCGCAATGTGTCCCTAATCCATTACGTTTAAGCCTCTTAGTGGTAAATATCTTGCAAAGCTAATCCAATCAGTTGGAAGGATAACCTGGTGCGAAAATTGGGGGTAAACGAGATAAAAGTTATGAAAAAATCATTGATGTTGTTGTGGGTCGGAGCCCTGCTGGCGGCCGACGGCTTGGCCATGTCCGCGCGGGCGCAAAGCAACGTCGTCGTTTATGCCGCCGAGTACAAACAGTCAACCAACCGGTTCGGCACCATCAACCTGTTAAATGGTGCCTTCACCCAGATTTCCTCCTATGGCAGTGCAGTAATGAACGATATCGCTTACTGCCCTACGAACGGGTTGTTGTACGGCATATCCAACACCGCGTCCCTGGTGACATTCAATCAAACCAACGGGACCATTGCCAGGATCGCCAACTTGAGTGTGAGCGGCATCGAGTCGCTGGCCTTCCGGCCGAGCGACAGTGCACTCTTCGGAGCCACATCGAGCAAGTTGTACACGATCAATCCCGCCAATGGGACGGCAACTTTGGTCGGAAGTTATGGCACTCCCAAAAACCTGGGTACCGGACAGAACATCCGGTTTGCGCAGGACGGTAATCTTTACGTCAGCAATACGAGCACGAACACTGATATCTATAGGGTTAATACCACGAACGGCGCGGCAACGTGGATGGGAGAAGCCATCGGCTACCCCTATCTGACGCTGGAGAACGCAAGTTCGAACATGTACGGGGTCTTCATCAATTTGGGATCGGTCACCAACCCGGTCCCCGAACTGGCGACCTTGAACCTGAGCAGCTTCGTTGTCGGTGGGACCAATGCCAATGGCAGCACTCACCAAATCACCCTCAGTTTGGTCGGGGCTGGCACCAATTTCCCCCCCAATTTCAATTTCTCGGGCAATGTGCCCCAGGCAGTCACCAATCTCACCGTGCCGGTGAGCGCGACAGGACCATCGAACCAGACGGCCGTGGTGGGAAATAACGTGGTGTTCAGCACGGTGGCTTCGGGAACCGGACCGTACACTTACACGTGGTTGGAAAACGGCGTGGCCATCAGCGGCCAAAACAACAGCAGCCTCACGTTGAACAATGTGACTACCGCCAATGCGGCCACTTACAGTGTCATCGTGGGAGGAGCCATTGGGACCGTGACCAACAGCGCAACGTTGACGGTGACCAAGGCTTCGGCCTCCGTCACACTCGGCAGTCTAAGCCAGACCTACAGTGGCTCGGCCGAAGCGGCCACGGCGACCACGACCCCGGGCGGGCTGGCGGTGACTTTCACCTACAACGGTTCGGCCAGTGCGCCGACCAACGCCGGCAGCTACTCGGTGGTCGGCACGATCAATGATCCGAACTATCAGGGCAGCGCGACCAACACGCTGGTGATTGCCCAGGCTTCAGGCTCCATCGTGCTGGGCAGCCTGAGCCAGACCTTCAATGGCTCGGCCAAGCCAGCAACGGCGATTACCTCCCCGAGCGGGCTGGCAGTGACCTTTACCTACAACGGCTCGGCTAATGCGCCGACCAACGCCGCGAGCTACACAGTGGTTGGCACGATCAACAATCCGAATTATACCGGCAGTGCGAGCGGGACGCTGGTGATAGCGCCGGCCTCAGCCTCCGTCACCCTGGGCAGTTTGAGCCAGACCTACAGCGGTTCAGCCGAGGCAGCCACGGCGACGACGACTCCGAGTGGGTTGGCAGTGACCTTTACCTACAACGGTTCGACTACGGTTCCCACCAGCGCCGGCAGCTACGCGGTGGTTGGCACGATCAACAATCCGAATTATACCGGCAGCGCGACCGGCACGTTGGTGATTGCGCCGGCCTCGGCCTCCGTCACCCTGGGCAGTTTGAGCCAGACCTACAGTGGCTCAGCCGAGGCAGCCACGGCGACGACGACTCCGAGTGGGTTGGCAGTGACCTTTACCTACAATGGTTCGAGCACGGTTCCCGTCAGCGCCGGCAGCTACGCGGTGGTTGGCACGATCAACAATCCGAATTATACCGGCAGCGCGAGCGGGACGCTAGTGATAGCGCCGGCTTCGGCCTCCGTCACTCTTGGGAGCCTGAGCCAGACCTACAGTGGCTCAGCCGAGGCGGCGACAGCGACCACCACCCCGAGCGGGCTGGCGGTAACCTTTACGTATAACGGTTCGACCACGGTTCCCGTCAGCGCCGGCAGCTACGCGGTGGTTGGTACGATCAATGATCCGAATTATACCGGCAGCGCGACCGGGACGCTGGTGATAGCACCGGCCTCGGCCTCCGTCACCCTGGGCAGTTTGAGCCAGACCTACAGTGGTTCAGCCGAGGCGGCGACGGCGACGACGACCCCGAGTGGGCTGACCGTGACCTTTACGTATAATGGTTCAGCCACCGTTCCCGTCAACGCCGGTACTTACACGGTAGTCGGCACGATCAATGATCCAAATTATCAAGGCAACGCGACCGGGACGCTGGTGATAGCCCAAGCTTTGGGCTCCCTCACCCTCGGCAACTTGGGCCAGACCTACAGTGGTTCAGCCGAGGCGGCGACAGCGACCACCACCCCGAGTGGGCTGGCGGTGACTTTTACCTACAACGGTTCAGACAATGTTCCGACCAATGCCGGCAGCTACACGGTGGTTGGCACGATCAATGATGCCAATTACCAGGGCAGTGCCACCAATACGCTGGTCATCGGCAAGGCGATATTGACAGTGGCAGCCGATGACAAGAACAAGATTTGCGGTATGCCCAATCCGCCGCTGACAGCCAGTTACAACGGTTTTGTCAATGGTGAGAGCGCCAACGTATTGGCGTCACCGGTCACCTTGAATACGACGGCGACGACCATCAGTGGCGCAGGCATGTATCCGATTACCGCCGGTGGTGCGGCTGCTGTCAATTACACCGTCAACTATGTGAATGGAACGTTGAGGGTGGTGGCAGCCCCGCAATTGAGCAGTGCCAGCGTCAACGTGAATGGCGACCAGCAGTTTATCGTCAGTTGGCCGACAATCACGGGTCAAAACTATCAACTGCAATACTCGGACGATCTCTCGACCGGCACGTGGACACCGATGGGTACTTCCTTCCCCGGGACCGGGGTTGCGGTTGCGGTAACCAATTACACTGCCGCTTCTTCGCATCGCTTTTTCCGGGTTCAGGTGCAATAGACCGGGGTCGAAGCGCGGTTTAGAAACAATCGCCTGAACAACCTGGGGAAAAATGCGGACCGGCGGATGAAAACCCGCCGGCCCGCAATTTTGCGGCCCCTGCCGGAACCACGTCCATTCGTCCCTGCCGTTTAAGATTGCCACCGGCCCGTTGCCGTTTAAAGTATCCACGCTCAAATGAAATTTTCACTGCCCCTTTTCGGTCTGGCGTTGCTGATCTGGTTCAACGCTTCGGCGCAGGTCACCGTGGAGGTCATGTTGGACCAGCGGCAGTTTCTGCCCGGGGAGACGCTGCCGGTGGCGGTGCGCATCACAAACCGATCCGGCCAGTCGTTGCATCTGGGCGCGGACGCAAACTGGTTGACGTTCAGTGTGAGCGGGGAGAACAATGTCATCCTGACCAGGATTGCGGACGTGCCGGTGCAAGGTGAGTTTGACCTGGGTTCGTCGCAAATGGCCACCAAGCGTGTGGATTTGGCACCCTATTTCAACCTGACGCGGCAGGGCAGTTATCGCGTCGTCGCCACCGTGCGCATCAAGGATTGGAACGAGGAAATTCTCCCCAGCCCGCCCCAATCTTTTGACGTGATTGACGGCGCAAAATTATGGTCGCAAACATTTGGCATTCCCGCGCCCGCCGGGGTGACGAACCAGGCGCCGGAAGTCCGCAAATACACCTTGGAGGAGGCAAATTACCTGCGTTCGCAACTGCGGATGTATGTGCAGGTGAGCGACGAATCCGAGAGGCACATCTTCAAACTGCGGGCCATTGGCCCGATGGTTTCATTCAGCCAGCCGGAGGCCCAATTGGATCGCCTCAACCGGTTGCATGTGCTATATCAAAGCGGCGCGCGGGTCTTCAACTATTCGGTGATCAATCCTGACGGCGACATCGTGCGGCAGGAAAATTACGATTATTTCAACACGCATCCGCGACTGCATGCCGGGGACGACGGCGACATCACGGTCGTGGGCGGGGTGCGCCGGGTGAAGCTGGACGATGTGCCGATGGTGCAACCGCCCAGCGCCATTCCCGCGCCCGTTCCCAAGCAACCCTGAGCGCGTTCATTCCGTCAATTCCTCCTTCGACGTGATCTGCGCCTGGATGGTTTTAACGATCATCATCGCGCGGGTGAGGGCGTTGTCCTGGGTTTCGCCCAGGAATGATTTCAATTGCACCCGCACTGCCGCGATTGGGTCGCCGTTGCGGTCGCGCAACGGTATCGTGAGCACGACCGTGCCTTTGCTGCGCCCGAAATAAACCTTGCCGTCGGTGATGGCGGCTTTTTCGGCGTCGGTGCCGCGCTGGCCAATTTCCGGTTCAACCTTGCTGGCAATGATGTGCGGCTCGCCCTGGCCATCGGACGTGTAAATGCGCAATCCTATGATGCGCGGTTGCTCTTTCACAATCCCCTGCACGACCGTTTGCGCCATCGGCACCTGCGGCGTGTAGGTGATGGTGGTGTCGCCGAAATGGCTGACGGCATCGGACTTGGTCCAGAATCCGATTTTGCCGAGGGAATTGGTGTTGTTGTCAATGAGCTTGATCGCGGCGTTGCCGTCCAGTTCGCACAGAATCCGGTTCCCCGCACACTCAATGGTCAGGGTGTGCCAGGTATTGGTTGAAATGTCCATGGCCGGACCGATGGGAGTGGTGCGGACACCGTCGGCCACCCGGTAACAACGCAGATTTTTTCCCAGGGCGCTGGCGCGGACGACGTAAAAATTCGAAACATTTTGATAGCGGAACACCACGCCGGCCATCTGCTCGGCAGTGCCGCCGACGATTTTGAACCGGGTCGTCAGGTCGAAATCCTTGAACGTCGCGCCGTCATAAATCAACATCGGAAAACGCTCGTCTGTCGGGTCGGTGCTCGTTTGTGCCACCACAGCCCGGCGCGTGACGACGGGCGCTTGGGGTGAAAGCGGCGCGAGCAACGGCGGCACCTCGTCCATGACGATTTTCCATCTGGCCGGCCCGCCGCCGCCCGCCAAAACGGCGTGAAAATTGGTCGGCATCTGCTCGCTCGCAGCGTCGCCGTAGTCGATTTTAATTTCCGCACCGGTAACGGGCAAAGCCAGGGCGATCCAGAAACCGAAAAGCAGCTTTCGCATTCCGCGCAGCCTAACAAAAACGATTGGGACGACAAGCGAAGTGTTGAATGTTCTTGGGAGCGCCGGCGTCCCGGAAGAGGATGACGATCGAGCGGTCGAGGCGCGCCCGGTTCCTTTTTCAGCAAATCCGGGGCAGTTGCTCGCCGCTGGGCATGTCGAGGATCCGGTTCGCGCCAATCGCGCTTTTCAGCGTAACCACCGGCGCAGAACTTTCGCTCACCGTGCCAATCGCCGCCCCCCCCGTTCCCTTGGCGTGGCCGCGCATGATGGCCAACGCGCGTTCCGCGTCCTTCGCCGCGATAAACGCGGCCAGGCGTCCCTCGCAGGCGACGTGCAGCGGGTCAAGACCAAGCATCTCGCACGCCGCGTGAACGTCTTCGCGCACCGGCACGGATTTTTCCTCGATGGCAATTTTAACCCCGGCGGCTTCGGCAATTTCGTTGAGCGTGCCGGCCAGGCCGCCGCGCGTCAGGTCGCGCAGACAATGGATTTCCACGCCGGCCTTGATCAGTTCCAGGACCACTTCATGAACGGGCGCGGAATCGCTCTCAATCCGGCTTTCAAATTCCAGGCCTTCGCGCACGGCCATGATGGCCATGCCGTGCCGGCCCAGGTCGCCGTTGACCAGAACCACGTCGCCGGGCCGGACGCTTTGCGGCGCGATTTTCTGTTCATGTTCGATGACGCCGATGCCGGCAGTGTTGATGAACAGGCCGTCGCCCTTGCCCTTGTCCACGACCTTGGTGTCGCCGGTGATGATTTGCACGCCGCATCGTTGCGCCGCGTCGCGCATCGAGCAGACGATCCGCCAGAGCATGTCCATCGGCAACCCTTCCTCGAGGATGAAGGCGCTGCTGAGGTACAACGGCCGCGCGCCGCTCATGGCCAGGTCATTCACCGTGCCGTGGACGGCCATCGAACCGATGTCGCCGCCCGGGAAAAAGACCGGGCGCACGACGTACGAATCGGTCGTGAACGCGAGCTTTTTGCCGGTCCAATCCACCACCGCCGAATCGTGCTGCATTTCGAGCAGCGGGTTGCGGAACGCCGCCAGGAACATCCGGCTGATGAGCTGGTGCATCAGCTTTCCGCCGCCGCCGTGCGCCATCAGCACGCGCGGGTATTGCGAGATGGGAATGGGGCAGGAACCGGTGAAATCTGGCAAGTCGCTGCGCATGGTTGATTATTGGCAATCATCAATGACCCGGGCGAGCGGTTTCTTTCTCGTCGTCGTTCTCGTCCTCGACAAAATCGAGGAGGAGGAGGAGAACGAGGACGATTGAGTCACCGCAAGATTCATTTTTGAACTGGTGGTGGAATATCTGCATGCCGCCGATATCGGTAATAGGCCGCGCAGGCGCCTTCGGATGACACCATCGTCGCGCCCAGCGGATGGTCTGGTGTGCATTTCGTGCCGAAGGCCGGGCATTCGTGCGGCTTGATCTGTCCTTGCAAGACCAGGCCGCTGAGGCAGTCGGCCGGTTCGTCCACGTGATGGCCGGTCAGGCCGAATTTTTTTTGGGCGTCGTATGCGGCATAGGCGTCGTTCAGCCCGAGGCCGCTCTGCGGGATTTCGCCGACGCCGCGCCACTTGCGCGGCACGACCTTGAAAACTTTGCGGATGAGTTCCTGCGCGGGTTGGTTGCCTTCGCGGCGTACGGCTCGGGTGTACTGGTTCTCCACCTCGGCGCGGCCGGATTCCAGTTGCTGCACCACCATCAGCACGCCCTGCAATATGTCCAGTGGCTCGAAGCCGGTGACGACAATTGGCACGCGATATTTCGCCGCGAGGGGTGGATACTCTTCGTAGCCCATCACCGCGCAGACGTGCCCGGCGGCGAGAAAACCCTGCACCTTGCAATTCGGCGACGACATCAGCGCTTCGATGGCGGGCGGCACCAGCACATGCGAGATGAGCATCGAAAAATTCTTCAGTCCTTTTTGCGCGGCCTGGTAAACGGCCATGGCCGTTGCCGGCGCGGTGGTTTCGAAACCGACGCCGAAGAAAACCACCTCCTTCGACGGATTTTGTTCCGCAAGTTTTACGGCATCCAGCGGCGAGTAAACAATCCGCACATCGCCGCCCCGGGCTTTGACCGCAAGCAAATCGGTCGTGCTGCCGGGCACCCGCAACATGTCGCCAAACGAGGCGAAAACAACGTCGGGCCGCGCGGCGATTTCGAGCGCCTGGTCAATGATTTCGAGCGGCGTCACGCACACCGGGCAACCCGGTCCGTGGATCAACGTGATGAATTGGGGCAGCAATTCATCAATGCCGAACTTCACGATGGCGTGGGTCTGGCCGCCGCAGACTTCCATGATGTTCCACGGCCGGGTCGTGAGGCGGTGGATCTCACGCGCGAGTTGCCGCGCGAGGTCGCCGTCGCGATATTCGTCAAGGTATCTCATGCTTTACTTCGTGGGGCGAGCGTCCCCGTCCCGCATTGCGGGATCAGCAGTCTCGCCCCACTGGTTCAAATCATCAGCCGCTTTGTGCCGGCGGAATGCCGGCGTCATTTTCGTCCAACTCGGCGAGTTCCTCCATCTGCTTCAGGTATTCGAAAACCTTTTGCGCCTCGTCCTCGTCAACCCGGTTGAGGGCGAAACCCACGTGGACGATGACGTAATCGCCGACCTTGGCCTCGGGCACGTAGGCGAGGCAGGCTTCCTTGAGGATGCCGCCGAAATTGATCTTGCCCATGCGCACCAGCGGGTCGTCGCCGCTGATGCTTTCAATTTTTCCTGGAATGGCCAGACACATGTTCCTGTAATCTAATCGTTTGAGCGAAGCGCGGCAATGACTTGTCCGAGGGCAATTCCGCCGTCGTTGGGGGGCACGCGCTGGTGCCAGTACGGCCGAAAACCTTCCGCCTGCAGACGCCGCACGGTGCGCTCGGTGAGATAACGATTCTGAAAACAGCCGCCGGAAAGCACCACCCGGTCCTGGCCGGCACGTTTGGCGACGGCAACGACGCTTTCCGCCAGGGTGTTGTGAAATCTGGCGGAGATGGTGCCCACGTTCACACCTTGCCGGACATCCGTGAGTATGGCTTCAATCATTGGTGACCAGTCCAGAATCATTTCCGATTTCCGATTTCCGATTTCCGATTTGTTCGGGGCCGTGGCTGGCTTTTCAATCGGCAATCGATAGGCTTCGTCGGTTTCAATTCCGTCCAGCGCAAACTCCAGTTCCATCGCGGCCTGGCCTTCAAATCGGATTCGCTGGCGGAGATCGATGAGCGAGGCAACGGCGTCGAACAGCCGGCCCAGGCTGGTCGTCACCGGCGAATTCAGTTTTTTCACCAGCATGGCTTCAAGCGTGGCAAGTTCCGCCGATGAAAAAGCGGCGAGGGGAGCGCAGCCGCCCCGGCTGCGGTTCGGTGCGCCCTCGCGGCGAACACTGTGTTCGGAAAAGATTGATCCGCCGGACATTTCATGGAGCAACCCCAGGGCGGTGCGGCGCGGTTCCTTCACCGCTTGGTCGCCGCCGGGCAGCCGGAACGGGCGCAAATGCGCGATGCGCTCCACTTGGTTGTCGGTGACCAGGAAAAATTCACCGCCCCACACCGTGCCGTCCAGGCCGTAGCCCGTGCCGTCCCACGAAACGCCGAGCGCCGGGGGCGTAATTTCATTTTCCGCCATGCACGACAAAACGTGCGCGATGTGGTGCTGGACGCCGATGTGGCGCGGGCTTCCAGCCTGCGTCTTAGCGTTTGGAGTTCCGTCCCGCTGTTTGCGGGACGATCCGGACCGGCTAAAGCCGGAACTCCGAACGTTCTCCAAGGCAAACTTCGTCGAGAGATAATCCGGGTGCAGATCGGCGGCAATGATTTGCGGTTTGGCCTCGTAAAGTCTTTCAAAATCCGCAATGACCCGGCGGAAGGCGCTGTACGCCGGTTCGGTTTCCAAATCGCCGATGTGCTGGCTGATAAAAACCTGGTGGCCGATCGAGAGGGCGACCGCGTTCTTCAGATGCGCTCCCACGGCCAGGACAGTTTTCGGAGGGCGGAGTTCCACGACGCCCTGATTATTGGGGCTCGCAGAACTCGCCCCTCCGATGGTGATCGGCAGCGGTGCAAAACCTCTCGCACGCCTTAAAACCAGTTCACGGTCCAGCATCACCCGCACCATCGAATCATCCACGTGGCGGACGATGGGGCGGTTATGGACGAGAAAAACGTCGGCGATGCCGCGCAACCGTTCGAGCGCCTCGCGTTCATCCGTGCAAATGGGTTCATCGCTCAGATTGCCGCTCGTGGCGACGACGGGAAAACCGAGTTCGGCCAGCAGCAGGTGATGCAACGGCGTGTACGGCAGCATGACGCCGAGATTGGGGTTGCCGGGAGCCGCGGAATTGCCGATTGCCGATTGCCGATTGCCGATTTTTGTGAGCAAAACTATCGGAGCTTCGGGTGAGCGCAGCAGCCGTTCTTCCAGCGGTGAAACGTTGCATTCAGCCTTCACGCTCTCCAGCGACGGGAACATCAGGGCGAAAGGCTTTTCCTCACGGTGTTTGCGTTTGCGTAAAAGTTGAACCGTTTTGTTGTTGCGCGCATCCGCCATCAAATGAAATCCGCCCAGCCCCTTGACGGCGACGATTTTCCCCTCACGAATCGCCTGGGCGGCGGCGAGCAGGGCGTCGTAGCCGCGCTTGTCAAAGCGCGGATTTCCCGCGTTTTCACAAACGCGGCCACCAGGCCAAAGCTCCAACTGCGGTCCGCAAACCGGACACGCATTCGGTTGCGCGTGGAACCGGCGGTCGCGCGGATCGTCGTATTCCGCCTGGCATTGCGGGCACATCGTGAATTGCTTCATCGACGTGTTCGCACGGTCGTAGGGCAGGGACTCGATGATGCTGAAACGCGGGCCGCAGTTGGTGCAATTGGTGAACGGATAACGATGGCGGTGGTTCCGGGGATCGAAAATTTCACGAAGACAATCCGGACAGGTGGCGATGTCCGGCAACACGAGCGCGGTCTTGTCGCCGCCGGTTTCGCTGGGGCGGATTTCAAAATTCCTGAAGCCGGCCGCATCCAGCCACGAGGCTTCGAGGCTCTGGATGAAACTGCGCGGCGGTTTTTCGGTTTCGAGCCGCAGAAGAAACTGTTCCAGCGCGGGGCGCGGTCCTTCCACTTCGATGAACACGCCCTGCGGGGAATTGTTGACCCAGCCGGCCAGGCCGAGCCCGGTGGCTAGCCGGAACACGAACGGGCGGAAACCGACCCCCTGCACCGCGCCGCGAACGGTGAGTTTCAGGCGCGGGTGCTGGCTGTTTGGTCCGGCTTCATTCACACGGATATTCTGCCTGAAACGGCTTTGAATTCAAAGGCGAAGCGGCGGCAAACGGAAATGCCGGCAATAAACAATTCCCATCAAACTATTGCCAAGAGACGGTTTGATTTTAGCCTGAATTCGAGCCAGCCTTGCTTTGGGCAAGCTTGGGAGATGATCCAATGCATGAAGTTTCGATCATGGAAGAAGCGGTGCGGATGGCGGTGGAAACGGCAAAAGCCGCCCAAGCCAGCCGGGTGGTGAAGCTGCACCTGCGGGTGGGCACCTTGAGCGCCGTGGTGCCGGAGGCCATGCAGTTTGCGTTTGACGTGGTTTGCCGCGATACTATCGCCGAGGGCGCGACCCTGGAAATGGAGACCATTCCGGCGGCCTGCTGGTGTCCGGAGTGCCGGGCGGAGTTCGAATGTGCGGAGTTCATCAGCGAATGTCCCCGGTGCCACAATCTGAGCGGCGAGTTGCGGCGCGGGCGGGAACTGGAAATCGCCTCGGTTGAGGTGTCTTGATATGTGCAAAGAATGCGGCTGCGGTCTGGGCGGAGACGTGAAGGTCGGCGGTCATGCCGATGATCACGGGCACGATCATCATCATCATCACGACCACGAGGCCGGCCATCACCATGAGCACGGACACGGACAAGGGCAGCAGACGGTGACGCTGCAACGGTCCTTGCTGGAGAAAAACGACCGGTTGGCGGAGCGGAACCGCGGCTTCTTCCGAGCTAAAAAACTGCTGGTGCTCAATATCGTTTCCTCGCCCGGTTCGGGCAAGACCACGTTCATCCGGGAAACCGCCGCGCAACTCGCTGGCCGTCTGCGCTTGGGAGTGATTGTGGGCGACCTGGCGACGGACAACGACGCCGCGCGCCTGCGCACCGCCGGGATTCCCGTGGTGCAAATCACCACCGGCACGGTTTGTCATCTGGACGCGGACATGGTGGCCAAGGCGGCGGAGCAAATGGATTTGGACCAGCTCGATGTGTTGGTGATCGAAAACGTCGGGAACCTGGTTTGCCCCGCCGATTACGATCTGGGCGAGGATTTGCGCGTGGTGCTGCTTTCCGTCACCGAAGGCGAGGACAAACCGCTCAAGTATCCGCCGATGTTCCATTCCGCCCACGTCGCGGTGGTGACGAAAAGCGACCTGGCGTCCGCCGCCGGTTTCAATCGCGACCTGACGCTGGCCAATCTGAAGCGGGTCAGCCACCACGCCCAAATTTTTGAGCTGTCGGCTAAGACCGGCGAAGGGATGAAAGACTGGTTCAACTACCTCGCGGAACAACACGCGGCGGTGAAATCGGGAAGGAAAAATTGAACGCTGAACATTCAACATTCAACACCGAACGTCGAAGTGACCTGGTAAACGGAAATTAATTGGATATTGAGCGTTGAATGTTGAATGTTCGATGTTTCGGTTCAAACGCAGAGTGCCTTGATTTTCTCCACGGCTGCTTCCAGGCCGCGCCGGGCAGCGGGCGAAAGCTCCTCGCTGAAGCCGGTGTTCACGGCGGGGATCGTCAGCCACCAGGCTTCCGGGCAATGGCCATAAACATCGCGCGCCAGCGCCAGCATCGTGCGCGGATCGGCGGCATGGGCCATGAGTTGCGAACTGCCCGCCGGCTCCAGTTTTCGCCATTGCACCTCGCGGGGCGCGTCCACGGCCGCGTCCACGAACACCACGGCCCGCGCCTGCGAAACCGGCTCGGCGTGTTCGGGCGAGAGTTGCTGGCAAATCAGCGTGCGCACGCCGGGCAATTGGAGCGCATCCACGGCCGCGGCGACCTTGGGCCCGACCCCGTCATCGCCGCGCAGTTCGTTGCCGTAGCCGATGATCAGAAATTCCCTGGCCGGACCGGTTGGTTGATTCTGAGTCACGCGGGAGGTTAAACTTGCGGTTCGTCCAAAGCCAGTGAGGAAGTACGATGTAGTGTCGGCGCTGCGCGCCGATTTATTCGAGCCAGAGGCTCGACACTACAGCAATTCACGACCGCGCGGTGCGTTTGCGTTTGGCGGCGCGTTTGGGAGTTGACCCGGCCGCAACCGCTTCTTCCGGCGGTGGAGCGCTCGTCTGACTGACCACCACTTTGTCGTCCGGCCGCGGCAACCCCATCAAATCCAGCCATTCCAGGTCGCAGCGCAGACAACGTTTTGCTTCGCCCCGGGCAACGGCTTCGGCGTAGCCCAGCTCGACTTCCTTGAAGTTGTTCTCCCGTTCGGCCAATGGCAGGCGGGGATTCTGCGGCCGGTGCGCGGTGGCGAAATCGTCCAGGTTATGGCTGAGGGTGATGTCGCGTCGCGCCGTGGCAAAGTGCGGCTTGGTCAATTTGCCGGTTCGCAGCCATTCGTCCACGGCCACCGCCACAAGGTTCCCGTGGGCAACCGCTTGAACGATGGTGGCGGGGCCGCTCACGGCGTCTCCCGCGGCGAACACACCCGGCCGGTTGGTCGCAAAGGCGTCGCCGACGATTAACGTCTGCGCGCGGGTCGCCGCCAGTTCCTCCCGTCCCATCCAGGACAGGTCGGGCGTCTGGCCGATGGCCGCAATCAGATAATCCAAGGGGATCGTGTAGGCGTCGTTTTCAACCGGCACCGGTTTCCGCCGGGCGCTGTCGTCGAATTCGGCGAGGCGCTGCCGCTGGAGGCGCACGCCGGTGACCTGGCCGTCTCCGAGCACTTCAACAGGGTTGACCATCGTGTGCAGGCGCACGCCTTCGTGCAATGCACCCTCGATTTCCTCCGGCAGATGGGTGGCGGGCATGTCGTCGCCGGTGCGGCGGTACATGACATGGACCTCGCGGGCTCCGAGCCGGAGCGCCGTGCGCGCGGCGTCAATCGCCACGTCGCCACCGCCGACCACGCCGACGCGTTTACCCTTCAAATCGGGCAGGCCTTGGGGCTTGGCGCTGCCGTCATGGCGTTGCCAGGAATCCGCCGCCACTTCCCGCAAAAAATCAATGCCGTTGAGCACCCCTTTCTTCTCCTCGCCGGGAATGCCCAGGGAACGACTCTTGTGCGCGCCAATGGCCAGCACCACTGCGTTGAAACCCATGCGGTCGAGCAGATCATTCAGGGAGAAGTCGCGCCCCAACATCTGGTTGCTGCGCAGTTCAACCCCGGATTGCAAAATCTTTTCGATGTCCATCAGCAACGATTTTCTCGGCAGACGGTATTCCGGGATGGCCCAGCTCATCATGCCGCCCGGCACGGGAAACCGATCAAAGACCGTGACCGGATATCCTCGCTGGGCGAGGCGCAAGGCGGCGGTCAGCCCCGCCGGACCGGCACCGATGACGGCCACTTTCCGGGCGGAAGCCGCCTTCCGTTCGGCGGAAGTTCCCACGGCCGGCGCGGTCCACGGCAGGGTGTCCGCTTGGTCGGCCATGAAACGTTTCACGAGCCGGATGGCCACGGGTTCATCCAGTTCGGCGCGGCGGCATTTGGTTTCGCAATAGGCGGGGCAGGCCCGGCCGCAGATGAGCGGGAAGGGATTGCGCTCGCGATGGATGGCGAGTCCCTCCTCATAACGGCCCTGGGCCACCAGCGCCAGGTAAGCGGGCGTGTCCACGCCGGCCGGACACGTGTTTACGCACTTGGCGCGGACGAGCGGCTTGCACTGGCCGGCCGGACAAAGCTTGTCGTCAATATGGGCGTGAAATTCCGCTTCAAAGAAACGCAGGGCGCTCATGACCGGTCCCGGGGTGCGCTGCCCCAGCCCGCAGAGGGAAGTGTCCTGCATCCGCTGGGAAATTTCGCGGATGATGTCGAGGTCTTTGCGTGTGCCGTGTCCGTCGGTGATCCGGGTGATGGCCTCCAGCAGGCGCTGTCCGCCGACGCGGCAGGGAATGCACTTGCCGCACGACTCGGCGGTGGCAAAGCGGAGGAAGTAGCGGGCCAGTTCCACCATGCAGGTGTCATCGTCCACCACGATCATGCCGCCCGAGCCCATCACCGCCCCCGCCTGCTGGAGCGAGTCGAAATCCACGGGCGTGTTCAGGGAGCTGGCCGGCAGGCACCCGCCCAGCGGGCCGCCTGTTTGCACCGCCTTGAAATATTTGCCGTTGGGAATACCGCCGCCGATGTCGAAGACGATGTCGCCGAGTGGAATGCCCATGGGCACTTCGACCAGGCCGGTGTTGTTCACCTTGCCGGTCAGCGCAAAAATCGCGGTGCCGGGCGACCGCGAACTGCCGATGCCGGCGAACCATTTGGCGCCGTTCAGGATGATCTGCGGCGTGATGGCGTAGCTCTTGACGTTGTTGATGTTGGTGGGTTTGCCCCAGAGGCCGGAGACGGCGGGGAAGGGCGGGCGCGGCCGCGGTTCGCCCCGGCGGCCTTCGATGGAGGCAATCAGCGCGGTTTCTTCGCCGCAGACAAACGCGCCGGCGCCGCCTTTGATTTGGATTTCGAAACTGAACGGGCTGCCAAGAATATTTTGCCCCAGCAGGCCGCGGTCCATGGCCTGGGCGATGGCGATCTGCAGGCGCCCGATGGCCAGCGGATATTCCTCGCGGCAATAGATGAAGCCTTCGCGGGAACCCATCGCGTAGGCGGCGATCGTCATGCCCTCGATCAAGCTGTGCGGGTCGCTCTCGAGAATGGACCGGTCCATGAACGCGCCGGGGTCGCCTTCGTCGGCATTGCAGATGGTGTATTTGATATCGCCGGCCGCCTTGCGGCAGAGTTCCCATTTGACGCCGGCGGGAAATCCCGCCCCGCCCCGGCCGCGCAGGCCGGATTCCTTGACTTCGCGGATGACTTCGTCGGGCGAAAGTTCGGTGAGGACCTTGCCCAGCGCGCGGTAACCGTCGCGGGCGATGTAATCCTCGATGCGCTCGGGGTCGATGAGACCGCAATTGCGCAGCGCGATGCGGACCTGTTTGCGCGTGAAGGGCGTGTCCCGGAACAACGGAAGCGATTCGACGCCGGCGGGCTCGCGCCAGGTGATCCGGCTGATGACCTGTCCTTCGAGGATGGTTTCCTGGACAATTTCCGCGACGTCCTCCGGTTTGACCCGGCAGTAGAGAATGCCGCGCGGCATCAGGGTGACGGTGGGTCCGGCGGCGCAAAGGCCGCGGCAGGGCTGGCGGTCCACCTGCACCCGGTCGCCCAAGCCCGCGCGCTTGATCTCGGCGGCCAGCGCGCGCGCGACCGGTTCATTGCCGCACTGGGAACCGTTGCAAACGAGGACCTGCACCCGTTCGGCGGGCAGGTCGGTGGGCTGGTCTGGGCGAGGTGGCATGGTGTCCTTTCTTCAATCGACTGTCATCCGGCAGATGACCCATTCCTTCACCGGCTGGCCCCGGAGCAGGTGTTGTTCAATCAAACGGCCGACCATCTCCGGCAGCACGTTCGCATAGAGCACGTGCGACCCGCCGGCCTGTTGAATGTCCACCAGCGGCTCCTTGGCGCACATGCCGATGCAGCCGACGCTGGCGATTTCCGCGTCAATCTGGCGCCGGCCGATTTCCGCCCGGATGGCGTCCATGGTTTCGCGCGCGCCGGCGGCGATGCCGCACGTGCCCATGCCGATGGAAATCCGCGTGCCGGTGTCGCGGCGGGTCTGGCCCGCCCGCTTCAGGTCTTCGCGGAAGCGGCTGAGTTCCTGGAGTGAATTGAGCTTGTCCATTTACGGTTCGCGGTTCAAGGGTTCAACGGAAGCGCCGGCCGCTGATGTTGTTCGAGTAATTCGTTTTCCGGGCCGCGGACCTCCACCATCAGCGGCATCTGGCCCACGGCATGGGTCGAGCACGACAGGCACGGATCGTAGGCCCGGACGACCATCTCGATGCGATTCAACATGCCTTCGGTCACGGGACCGCCATTAAACGTGCTCCGGGCGACTTCCTCGACCCCGCGGCTCATGGCGTAGTTGTTATGGCCCGTGGCCACAATCAGGTTCACCTTTTCCAACACGCCGTTTTCGTCCACCCAATAATGATGCCAGAGCGTGCCGCGGGGCGCCTCGAGCACGCCGACGCCTTCGCGGTTGGTGATCCCGGCGGTGGCCCGCAGGTCCTTCGACAGGATGTCCGGGTCCGACAGCAACTGTTGAACGCGTTCGAGGGCGTACACCGCTTCAATCAGCCGGGCGTAATGGTAGTACAGGCTGCCTTCCACCACGCCGCCGCCCGCCGCCTGCTGGTATTGCACATATTCCTGCTGGGCCAGGGGAGTGGCCATTTTCTTCGCGGCGTTGAGGCGGCCCAAAGGTCCCACGCGATAGGTGCCCGCCGGCCAGCCCAGACGGCGATAGTACGGGAATTTCAGGTATGACCACGACTCGACGTGTTCCGCGATGTAGTCGAGGTAATCGCCGCTCTTGAACCGTTCGAGTTCCTTCCGTTTGGAGTCCACCAGGCGCAGGTCGCCGTCGTAAAGCTGGACGGCATCGTTTTCATCCACCATGCCGAGATAGCCGCTGGAAAAAACCGCGAACCGGCGCATCTCGTCCGCGTGTTTGCCGGCCCAGGTCTTGAGAATGGCCAGGCCGTCCTTGATGAATCCCAGCATCTCCGGCACGCCCGCCAGGATGGCGTCCCGGTCGGCGACGGCGAGCGCCTTGTTGACTCCGCCGGGGATGGCGAAATTGGGATGCACGCGCCGTTCGCCCAGGCGTTCGATGATTTCCTGGCCGAACTTGCGGAGGCGGATGGCCTTGACCGTGAGTTGCGGATCCGCCTGGTAAAGGCCGGCCACGTTGCGGAGCGCCGGGGCGGAATCCGCCCCGAGAATCAGGTCCGGACCGGCCAGCATGAAAAAGTGCATGGCATGGGACTGGATGGTCTGGCCCATGTGCATCAACTCCCGCAACAGTTGCGCCGGCCGCGGCGGTTCCACGCCGAGAATCGCGTCCCCGGCTTTCGCGGAGGTCAGATGATGGCTTACGGGGCAGATCCCGCAGATGCGTTCGGTGATCAGCGGCATTTCGTGGAACAGGCGTCCCTCGCAGAACCGCTCGAACCCGCGAAACTCATTCACATGCAGCCGGGCGCTTTCCAGCTTCCCGGAGTCATCGAGGCGAATGGTGACTTTCGCATGACCTTCGATGCGCGTGACCGGTTCAATGGTAATTTTTTGGGCCATGGTCGGTGACGGTTTTCAATGCCAGTCCAGCAATTTGCCTGTCAGTCTGGGTTTGCGGCCGGCGGCCAGTTCGGTGAGCACGTGAAAGATGGCATCCGGGGACGGCGGACAACCGGGCACGTGAATGTCCACGTCCACCACGTCGCCCAACGGCTTGACGGGCTGCATCCGGGCCAGTTCGGGATCGTCAGGGATGTGTCCTTCGGCGGTGCTCTCGGTTTCGAGATACGCGCGGCGCAGGGCGTCCTCGCAACGGAATCCGTTCCGCAGGGTGGGCACGCCGCCGAACACCGCGCAGTCGCCCAGCGCCACCAGGATCTTGCACCGCTGGCGCATGCGGCGGGCCACTTCCTCGCCGGCGCTGTTGTTCACTGCGCCTTCCAGGATGCCGACGTCCACGCCGCTGGCGGGCGGATGCTTGAGGTCGGTGATGGGCGTGGCATGCAGGTCGGCCACCTCCAGGAGCTTTACCAGGCGCTCGTCAATGTCGAGCAACGACATGTGACAGCCGGCGCAACCGGCCAGCCAGTCGCTGGCGATGGTGACTTTCTTGGTCATGAGACGTTCCTTTCAGGTTGTCGGCTGCCGGCGAAGGTGCAAATGTCTTCGTAAGTCAGGCTGCGTCCCACGCGTTCGGACAATTGCACCAAAGTCTTCCAGGCCGGCGGAACGTGCGCGGGTGCCTTGACCAGCGGTTTGACCTCCAGCGTCTTCCCTTCCAGGTTCGTAACGTGACCGTTCTTTTCCGCCCACATCAAGGCGGGAAAAACCACGTCGGCCGTCTCAGTCCAGGCGGACTCATAAGCGGCGTGGACGACGGTGAATTGCCGGGCGGGCAGCGGCGCGTGATCGGGCAGATCGTCGGCCGCCATCAGGTAAAGCACCTCGCCGCTGACGGGGCGCGCGCTCAACCCGAGCCGGACGGCGCCGCGGGTGTTCGTTCCGGCGATCAACGGCAGGAAACGGGCCTGGGCGGGCAGAGTGCGCATCGCGGCATACACAGTGGTGCTGAGTCCCGAGCCGTAGAGGACCACCGGGCGCTGGGCCGTTTCCACCATACGCTTCAACTGGTTCAAGGACTGGGCCCGCAAATGATAGGTGGCGCGCAACCGTTCGAACGGCGATGCCCCCGGATGGGAGATGTCTTCCAGTTCCAGATGCAAATCCGCATAACGGTCCAAAGGAGTGGAACCGTTGTGAACCAGGATGAGTTTGCCTCCGTGATCCAGGCTGCGGCGGGTGAGATAGCCGATGACCCGTTGATGCTCGGTGGGGTTCCCACCGATCAACACGATGCAATCGGAGTCGGCGACATCCGCCAGGCTGGCGGGCGTGCCGAGATCCAGCGGCGGGGCTTCGCCGTAGAGGAGGGCCACCTCGTTGGTCCGCATGGTCTCGTTGAAGAACAAGGTCAGGGCCGCCAGCGATTCGTTCATGAGCCGGGGCGATGCCAGGCAGGCGACCTGCTCGGCTTTCCGAAACTTTTGAGCCACACAATCCAGCGCCCGCTCCCACGAGGCTTCCACCAGCTTTCCCTGCTCCCGGACCAAGGGCGTCCGGACCCGCTGCGGTTTGGGTTGCAGCACTTCGAACCGGCCGGCTCCGCACAGCAGCCCGCCGTTGGCGGCGTCCCAATCCCCTTCGATCCGCACCAGTTGATTGTCACGCACGAGGACTTCGATGCCGCAACCCACGGCACAACCCTGGCACACGGCTTTGTGGCGCTGGAAATCGCTGGCGTGGCCGACAAACGCGCTGTGTCGCTCGCTCAAGGCGCCAGTGGGACACACCTGGAGACAACTGCCGCACGAGACGCAACTGGATTGGCCGAACGGCACGTCGTCGTCCGCGCCGATCAACGTGCGCGCGCCGCGCTGATGGACGCCGAGGGTGTGGTTGGCGGCAATCGAACTGCACGCGCGGATGCACCGGCGGCAGAGGATGCAGCGTCCATGGTCCATCACAAAATATTGCCGGGTTGCATCCACCGGCCACCGTTGCTCGTAGTGCGGGGTGTAATCCCAGCAATTGAGGCCGTGCTGGTAGCACAATTGTTGCAGTTCACAATCGCTGGTTTCCGAACCGCCGCTCGCCGGACAGAACATGCAATAGTGGCTTCGCTCCGAGAGGATCATTTGCAGGGCGAACCGGCGCGCCACAGTCACCTTCTCGGTTTCCGTCCGAATCACCAGGCCTTCAGTCACCGGGAAGGTGCAGGCTGGTTGCAGGGCGCGTTGTTTCTCGATTTCCACCAGGCAAAGGCGGCACGAACCCTGGGACGGCAGGCGCGGATGATGGCAGAGGGTGGGGATTTTGATGCCGGCCGCCGTCGCCGCCTGCAGCACGGTCTGTCCCGCCAACGCCTGAAGTCGCCGTCCGTTGATCGTGATGTTGGCCACCGCCGCCGGGGATGTCATCGCTTCACGAACCATGGTTACCCTTTCCATTGTGAGCGGGTTCCACCCTGGGCTGGGGCAGCGTTTTCAAGTGCCGGACCATTCCCTCCGGCGTCAGCCGGCCGCACACCTGGTTGTCCACCACCGCCACCGGCGCCAGGCCGCACGAGCCGAGGCAATAAACCACCTCGACCGTGTATTCATAATCCGCTGAAGTCCCGCCGGGCACCAGGCCCAGGCGTTTCTCCAGGATTTCAACATTCTTGGCCGCTCCCCGCACGTGGCAGGCCGTGCCGTCACAAACCCGGATCAGATGTCGTCCACGGCGTTCCAGGTGGAACTGGGCATAGAACGTCGCCACACCGTACACGTCCGCCAGCGGAATGCGGGCCTTGTACGCGATACGGTTCAGAACCTGGCGGGGCAGATAGCCATAGGCATCCTGCGCCCGCTGCAAAATGGGAATCAACGCTCCGCGGACCGCCTTGAACTCCTCCAGGATTCGATCGAGGCGGGCCAGGTCCACCGGCGGTTCCTTGGCCGGGCCCGCTTTTTCCTGGGGGATGATAGACGTCATGGGTGGCAACAGAAAGTTGTCGTCGCGGCTACCCGCATGGAAGCCTTGCGCTTCATTAGCCAAGTGCTTATCAGGATGCCGGGTAAATTGCAAGAGTTAATATTATCCGGCCTGGCTCAAAGGGATATGACCACTGATTGAAGCTCATGGATGCGCCGCATCCGCATTTCGTCCGCTGGGCCGGGCCGAAACAACCGGGTCGCCATTTGTCTGTACCGCGGGAACACCAGCCTGAATCGCACGCACCGAACCCCGCGATGACACCGCCGTTCCATACTTCAAAGCCAATGGAGTTGGGGCGGCGATCCAAGAGGGGTCGCCCCTTGGCATGAGCGGTCGATGGCGAAATGGGATCTCCTTCGAACGGCCTTTTTCTTGGAAGCTGTATCTGTCTTCGGCCGGGACGGTCGGCGTCCTAGATGTGTTTCGAGCCGGTCGTTTTGGTGGTTGATATGGGCGCCATTCTTCCATCCGGCAAGGAATCCCTTAGGTCACCCATCTGGTATAGCAAATGCTTGGCAATTCTTGCCGAAACATGAAATTCACCAAGTTTGATTTGCTTGAGCAGGAAGGACGGAATGACGTGAAAGTTGGTTCCGAATCCACGACCCGGCGACTTCGGCCCCGGACGCTCCGATCTGGCGGCCAAAACCGCCGGAGCATGCAGCTTGTGCCCGTGTGTGCCGGTTCTTTACGCTTCGCCGGGATGGATCATTGCATGAAAACCACAATCTTTGTTGGTTTGTGCATTGCCCTGGGAGCGGGTTTTATTTCCGTCCGTGCGGACGACACCCCGGCTCAAGCCGCCGCCCGTGCGGCTTTGGAACAAAAGTTGAAAGATCTGGAACAGCCGCCAGCGGGATCGGGCACACCTTCCCAAGCCGTGGTGGTACAATCCGGCAAATCCGCGACCAATGTGACCGAGACGATTTCCGTAAAAGCGGTGACTCCGCAAACCGCCCCGGCGGCCACTCCCGCCGCTGCCGCACCAGTTGCTGCTGCTCCCGCTGAAGTTGCTCCGACTGTTGTTGCACCTGCCACCGCCGACCCCGCAGTTGTCGCCCCTGCAACTGTCGCTCCAATTGCTGCTGCTCCTGCCGCAGTTGCTCCGGTAGTTGTTGCACCTACGAATGTCACTCCTGCGGAAGCCGCCCCGGTTGCTGTTGCCCCTGCGGCTCCCGTTGCTGAGGTTGTCACGCCTGCGGCTGCTATTCCTGCTGAAGCCGCACCTGCCACCGCCGCCCCAACTGCTGTCACTCCGATTGCGGTTGCTCCTGCCGAGGTCACTCCTGCACCTGCCGCACCTGTTGTTGCCACGCCTGAGGAAGTCACGCCTGCCGCTGCTGCATCCGCCGAAGCCGTACCTGCAACTGCCGTACCTGCTGAAGCCGCCCCGGCTGCTGTTACACCTGTGGCTGCCGTTCCTGAGGCTGTCTCTTCTTCTGCTGCTGCTCCTGCGGAAGCCGCACCTGCCGCTGTCGCTCCGACTGCTGCTGCTCCTGCCGAGGTTGCCCCCGCAACTGTCGTAGCTACGAATGTCACTCCTGCGGAAGTTGTCCCCCCGGCTGCCACACCTGCTGTTGCCTCCGCTGAGGTCGTACCCGTTGAAGCTGCCCCTGCGGCTGCCACACCTGCTGAAGCCGCTCCGGCTGCTGTTGCAGCTGCCACCGCCGACCCCGCAGTTGTTGCCCATGCAACTGTCGCTCCAACTGCTGCCGCTCCTGCCGAGGTTGTCCCTGCAACTGCCGTTCCAGTTGAAGTTGCCCCCGTAGCTGTCGCCCCTACGAATGTCACTCCTGCGGAAGCTGCCCCCGCGGCTGCCACACCTGCTGAAGCCGCTCCGGCTGCTGTTGCAGCTGCCACCGCCGACCCCGCAGTTGTCGCCCCTGCAACTGTCG
>JBKQOA010000184.1:0-12904 GCA_052145735.1 Limisphaerales bacterium | reverse complement strand
GCGACAGGCAAGCTCACGATGACGCCGACGACAGCCAAAGCGGTGAAGGAATTGATTCACGCTTGGGATACTGCCCGCGATGCGCTGCGCGTCTTGCGTGGTCGTGGCCTGCCGGCCAGCGTGCGCAGCAAAGCGCCGCGTTCGCCGGTCCCGGTCCAACCGTTGGACCGGGTGTGACATGTCCTATGGTTTGAGCACACTCGGTAACGTGGCAATCGCGGCTTGCAACGGCTGCAATTCCAGATGCGTGTATTTTTGATGCGTGGCGGCGTCCGCGTGGCCAGTGAGTTTCTGCCTTACTTCCGCCGGGACGTTTGCATTGGCAAGTGCGCTGGTGAATGTGTGGCGCAAACTGTGGAATGAAAGTTTCGAGAACATCCGGCCCTGCTTGCCCTTGCCTTTGACTTGCTGTTGGTCAATGCCAGCATCACGCATGATGTTGGCGAAAGTTTTCGATAGGCCGGAACGTCCGCCAATACTGCGCTTTTGCAGGGTGGGGCAGAGCGGGGCGCGCGGGTTGTCACCTGTGAGCTTGAACAAATGGTTTCTCAGATCAGGGTGAAGCGGGGCGGTGACGGGCTTGCTCGTTTTGCGTTGTTCATAGGTGATAACACCCCCTGTTACATCCACATTTTCCCAAGTAAGGTTTATCACATCACTTAATCGCGCCCCAAGGTAGAAGCCACAGAGAATTGCCGTCTGCCATTCATCATTGGCAGTGGCAAGCAGCAGCCGTACCTGTTCTGGCGAAAACACGTCGCGGGTGTGTGAAACGACTTTTGGCAGGTCAACGGCTTCGGCAGGGTTGGTGGTGATGCGTCCCTGTCGGCGGGCGATGTTCAGCACGACACGAAGTATTTTGATTTCCATTCCCACCGTATTTGGTGCTTTACCCTCCGTCATAGACTGGTTGCGAAAGCATTCCAAGTCCCGCACGGTAAGCGCGCCTAGGGGACGGCGGGCCTTTTGTCCCAAGCTTGCGAGAAATTTTTTGACGACGGTGCTGTAACGTTCGGCTGTACCTGGTTTGTTGGCGATTTCCTTGCCATTGAGCCAATTGGTGAAGTAGTCGTGAGTTGTCTCGGTTTGCATCGGGGCTTGGCCGGTGTTTTCGAGGATGGCATTAAGCACCTTGCGCGCCTGGGCCTCGGTGAAGTTGCCGCCGTGTCCCTGGTCGGCGGATTTTTCCCACTCAAGGCAGACGCTCAAAGCCCGCTTGCGGTCAGTAAGTTTGGTGCTACGATAAGTGCGTCGTCCGTTGGGCAATGTGAAGGCACAATACCAGAAGGGTGACTTGCCTCGCGGATCTTTGTGAAGTGATGCCATAGCGAGTCATAACATAAGTCATAACAACGCCGATGTCAACCAATGTCGCAGACCATTGATTATATTGTATATTATTGTTGCAAAGCGGCTGGCATCGAAAGACGGGTTCGATTCCCGTACGCGCTACCAACTTCAACTTGGTTCAATAGTGCCAATGGGTTTGACGATTTGCGGTTTTTTCAAAATGCCAAGGTGAGAATAAAAGTGAGAATAATGGCTCCCCTTTTTGGTGCCTTTGGCCAGTAAAAGCACCTGTTTTCAACGGGTTGTGTAAAGCCGAAAAATTGATCGGTGAGAATGTTCCGGCGCGTCACTTCGAATTCAGACCTTCCTCCACGAATCGAACGAACGCGGCGTTTTGAAAACCTTTTACCCTTTCCCTACCATCGTGAAACCGGCTCCGCTCCCTTGACCGGCCGCAAACGCGGTCCGGAAGTTCTGCCAAGTCGGGGAGCAATTCCTGTATGTGGTTGCGGGACCGGTGGAAGAAATGTTTAAGTAGGCTCAACGATGAACCGGCCGACGGAACCATCCAGCGGACACTTGGAACGTTTCAGCCAGATGGTGCTGGCGGACCGGCAGCTTCACGAGCAGCTTCGCACGACGGCTGATCTGGAAAGCTTTATCGCGCTCGCAGTCAGGCTGGGCCGGGAACGAGGCTGTGAGTTGACTGCCGAAGAAATCCGGGCGGCAGTCCAGGAACGCCGCCGCGCCTGGTTTGAAAGGTGGATTTGAGATGAACGATTTCGAAGGCTGGACCCCCATGCGCATCTATTGGCGGCAGGCGCGGCCCATGGTGGACTGGGGTTATCTGGGGGAGCGGCGCTTCACGGAGCCGTTTTTCGAACAAACCCTCGGCGGTTGTGTGTGTCATCCGGCGGATTTGCTCTTTCGCCATCAGACGCCGCTGGAATTTCTGGGAGAATTGGCGGAGAACCGGCCAGGGTTGGCGCCGACGGGGTTCATCTTCCACATGTCGCGCTGTGGCTCGACGTTGATCTCGCAAATGCTGGCGGCAATGCCGGGGAACATCGTGATTTCTGAAGCCAGCCCCATTGATGCGATATTGCGGGCCCACTTCCAAGATACGAATGCCACGGAGGAATTGCGCATCAAGTGGTTGCGCTGGCTGTTGAGTGCGCTGGGCCGGCGGCGTTGGCCGGAGGAAAAACATTTCTTCATCAAGTTCGATTGCTGGCATGCCCTGTTCCTGCCGTTGATTCAGCGGGCGTTCCCCGGTGTGCCCTGGGTTTTTACCTATCGCGAGCCGGTGGCAGTGCTCATGTCACACGCGAGACAAAGGGGCGCTCACATGATTCCCGGCGCGCTCAATCCCAGGGTGTTTGGATGGGATGACCAAAGTCTTGAGCAGATGGCCTTGGGTGAATATGGAGCGCGCGTGTTGGGCAGGATCTGCGAAGCGGCACTGGAACAGGCGCGTCAAGGCCATGGAAAACTCGTCAATTACCGCCAACTGCCCGGAATCGTCTGGCCCGAGCTCATGAAGTATTGGGGAGTGGATTGCACGGCGGAAGCCGTTGACGCCATGGCTCGCGTTTCCCGGTTTCACGCCAAAAATCCGGTGTTGCCTTTCGAGGAGGACACTCAGGCCAGGAGCCGGGAGGCGACGGAGGAAATCCGGCAGATCGCCCGGCAATGGCTTGACGGAGTTTACCAGGAGTTGGAAGCCCGGCGATTGGGACCGTCAGGCTGACACCCGTTGCTTTGGCGCAACCGCATCGGCGGCCAGCAGCAGTTCCCGCAGCCAGTCGTTAACAACCCAATCAATGACCGGAATCGGCGCGAGGTTTTCGCCCTCTTCACAATCGAGCCGGCAGTCGCGATGTTCCTTGATTTGTAATCAGCGGTGTTGATGTGCGGCACAAACTCATGCGCCACGATCAGGTTCAGCACCACGATAGCCGGCACGCCATTCCAGATCGTCGCGCAGGTCTGATTCGCCGATTTTCTTGAATCCCAGACGTTGGTATAACCGGAACGCCCGTTGCCTCTTGATTACGCTCAACCGCAGCGGCTTTCCGGACGCCGCCGCTTCGCTCAAAAGTCTTTGCATCAACACTGTTCCGATGCCGGCGTTGCGGTGGGCGGGCAACAAGGCGATATCGACCAGCAGGATTTCCTCCGCAGTGCGGTTGACGACCAGGCGGCCGACCGCCCGGCCCTTTGACAAAATGATTTGGAAATCGGCCTTCGGGAACGCGGTCCGGTAGCCGTGGACTTGGGCGCTGAACTGGGAGTTGAGAAACGCCTCCCGCACCGCGGGCGGCCAGCCCACGGCGTCCATTTCCTCCTGCCGCGTGCCCGCATGGACATCCCGCAGGAAGGGTTCATCCTCCGGCCGCTCGGGCCGCAGGGTTATCATGTCAATGCTGGCAGGCACGGTTGATAGGGCCCGAATTATTCAGAGGTCCGGATCCCAGGAGTGTTCTAGGCGAGAACCGGCCTTTAAACAAGGGCGATCACAGGCCGCAGACCAATTTTGTGGTGGTGTCCTGGTTTGATTGTAGGGCACGACGTAAGGAGTGCTTGTCCAAACGACTCGTTACCTCGTCGCCTACAAATTCGGACAGTACCAATTTTGTTGACGATTAGCAAATATTCGATATGATATAAGGGAATCTAGGAGCAGTGCCAGGCAAACGATGCGAGAGTTTGATGATCATTAACTTGTGAACACGCGCCGCGAATTTATCGTCAGGTGTTCCGCCTTGGCGGCAGCGGCGGCGGTGGCGCCGACAGGCGTGATGGGAGGAACCTTCAACTTCGGTCTGCCCGCCGCGTCCATTGACCGGATGAGTTTTCCAGAACTGGCGGCGCAGGTGAACAGCAAATTCCGGGTTTACGCGACACCGGCGCGAGTGGTGGAATTGGAGCTGGTGGAGGCCAGCCTCGACCCCAAACGTCCGCAGCATGGCCGTCGGCCACCCCTGGACGCGGAGTTCGAAAAATTCTCCCTGTTTTTTTCCGGGCGGCGCAGCGAGCTGCTCGAACAGAAGGCATTGACGTTCGAGCATGGGCAGTTGGGCCGGTTCGAGCTGCTGGTCCTCCCCATTTTCACCCGGAATCCGGACCGGATAAAATACCAGGCGGTGTTTAACCGGCCCCAGGTTCAGAATCAGCATGTCCAAAATGTCTAACCTTCACAAAATCAAACCAAAGGATAAAATATGTCAGAGCCATTCTTAGGTGAAATCAGGATGTTTGCGGGTAATTTCGCGCCGGCCAACTGGGCGTTTTGCAACGGCCAAACGCTTTTGATTTCCTCGAACACCGCCCTGTTTTCCATATTGGGCACCACGTACGGTGGCAATGGGACGACGAACTTCAACCTTCCGAACTTGCAGGGTCGTGTGCCCGTTCATCAAGGAACGTTGAGTGGAGGAGGCACCTACATTAATGGGGACACCGGCGGGTTTGAAACCGTGACCTTAAACACCACCCAGATGCCGAACCACAACCACGGCGTCAACGGCAGTGGCGCGGGAGGCACCCAAGCCAGCCCGGTTGGCGGTTATCCGGCTGTGGAATCTACGGGAACTTCCCTGGATTATATTCCGTCCGCGGCGAACCTGGGGGCGATGAATGCCGGGATGATCCAAAACACGGGCGGAGGCGGGGCCCACGAAAACCGGCCCCCGTTCTTGTGTGTGACTTTTATAATTGCGTTGGTGGGCATTTTCCCGTCGCGCAGTTGATGATGGAGCGCTCCTGCTCGCCGCGCAATCACGGCGGGCGATTGCCATCACGCATGATACAAAACCGTCAACTCCTGGTTCCAGTCCTGCCGGCCCTGGTGCTGCTCCTGGCGATGCGTGCATCAGGCCAGACGCTGTATTATGACACCAGCAGTGCCTCCCAGAATAGCAATTCAGTCCAGCACGTCACGCCCGCGGGCGCGGCCAACACTTCCATTTTCACCGCGACCGGCTCCGGCGGCAACAATGTGAGCCGATGCACCGCCATCGCCCTGGATACCTCCCTCCAGAAGGTCTTCCTGGTGGACGCCGGCAATCAGGAGCTCTGGAGCATGAATCTGGATGGCTCCGGCCTGAGTTTGGTCAAGGCCGGTTTGACCAACACGCCCACCGACCTGGCGTTGGACACGGTCAACCAGATGATTTATTACACCACCAGCAGCGCCACGGTAACCAACAACACCATTCAGCGGATGGATTATACCGGGAACAACAACACCGTGCTGTTCACCGCCGGCACCAGTGGCAACAACGTTTCCCGCTGCACGGCGCTGGCGCTGGATCTGAAGAATTCCCTGATCTTTTTTTCGGACGCCGGCGTCAAAGGCATCTGGAGCCTGAACCTGAGCGGCTCCGGCCTCACCCTGATCAACAGCAATTTGACGGCCGTGCCGCTGGATCTCGCTCTGGATGTCACAAATAAATTCATTTATTACGCCACCAGCAGCTCCATTCAGAACAGCAACACCGTGCAGAAGCTCAATTACGCCGGCAATGCCAACACGCTTCTATTCACCGCCACCGGCGCCGCCGGGAATGGTGTGAGCCGCTGTACTGCCATCGACTTCGACCCGGCCGGGTCAAAACTTTATCTCGCGGACGCGGGCACCAATGCCCTGTGGAGCCTGAATATTGACGGGAGCGGTCTCAGCCAGGTCGAACTCAATCTCCTCCCCACGCCTCGCCGCGTGCGGTTCATCCCGCCGGTTGCACCTCCGACCACCTACACCTGGAACAACCCGGCCGGGGGCAATTGGAATTTGCCCGGCAACTGGAGCCCTCCTACCGGTGTGCCCGGCGGGAGCGACACCGCAATCATCTCCGACCCGGGCTCCTACACCGTGACCGTGAGCGATAGGGAGGCAGTCGGAACCCTGACGATGAGCGGGGCTTCCGGCACCCAAACGCTCAATATTAACAGTGGCGGAACCCTCTTGATCAACAAGGCCAGCACCGGCAATGCCAATGCCGTTGTGAATGTAAACGGCGGAACCCTGAATGGAATTGGGAGCCTGGCCTTGACCGGCAGGTTGAACTGGACCGGCGGGACGATCAGTTTGGGGGTGCTGTTTGGCGGCGGCGGTTTCAGCAGCGGCAGCCTGCTGCTGGATGGCGGGATGTTGACCAACAGCGGCGTGCTCAACTGGAGCAACAACGCCACCTTGGACGACGGCAATGGCTCGGTTTTCACCAACCTGCCCGGGGCCACCATCATTGTCAGCAACACGAGCAGCACCACCTGGGTGAACGGGGGCTACTATACAACAGGATCGCATGTCTTCGGCAATGGCGGCACGATCACTGTGGGCGCCAGCGGCACCCTGGCCATGAATTTCGAAAACTTTGTCAATGCCGGGACTCTCACCGTCAACAGCGGTACGCTCTCACTGAGCGGAGGCACTCAAAACCTGGCCAACGGAACCCTGAACTTCGGCATCAGCAATCTCACGAGCTTCGGGTCCGTTTCTTTCAGCGGCGCGGCTGATTTAGGCGGCACTTTGACCGCCACGTTTAACAACCCGACGTTTGCTCCGGCAGTGAACGACGCATGGCAGGTGATGACTTATGGCTCGCTCGTTGGGGCTTTCTCGAAGACCAATCTCCCACCCATCGTGGGTTGGCAGACCATCGCCGGTTCGAAGAATTACACGATCCAGATTAAGCAACTATACCAGCCCGTCTTCGTGCAGGATCTGTCTCCGACCAATTACGCGCTGGTGGGCGCCCCGGCCCTTTTGTCCGTGCAAGTGGAAGGCAACCCACCCTTCACCAATCAATGGTATAGCGAGGCCGGGGGAATCACCAACGCCTTGAACAACGGTGACAGGGGCGGCCGTGTTACCGTCGCCGCCACCAGCCTGAACAGCACCAACGTGGAGTTGAGCCTGACGATTTCCAATGCGCAGACCATCGATGCCGGGCCTTATCAGGTATTCGTGACCAATGGATACTATCCATACTGGGCTGCCAGCAGCGTGGGGCAGCTCGTGGTGGAACCGGAACCGCTCTTCAACGTCAATGGCTCGCTCTGGACCTTGAATGGCGGCGCAACCATCCAGAACAACTTACTCACGCTCACCGACGGTCAGCCCGGTGGCGAAACGCGCAGTGCGTTCTTCAACTTCCCCATGTATTGTCAAGCCTTCCGCGTTTCGTTCACTTATCAATCGGGGCTGGGCACGACCTCGACCAGGGCTGATGGCGTCACGTTCTGCTTGCAGAATACGGCGATCGGGACGGGGGCGGTTGGAATTGGCGGCGGCTCCCTTGGCTACAAGGGCATCACCAACAGCATGGCCATCGCCATTGATCAGTTCAACGCCAAAGGATATGAATACGTCACCAAAGGCCAGGATCCGGCCACGCTGGGCCAATACGTTCAAACCACACCGGCTATCGATCCCTCCGGCGGCGATCCCATTAACGTCAGCATTGTCTATCAGACTAATGCCATTTCTCTGTCCATGACGGATGCGGTCACGATGGGCACCTTTGTGACCAACTTTACCGTCGGTCCGCTGCCGATTACCAGCGCCACCGCCTTCGTCGGGTTCACCGGCGGCAGCGGCGACCTGGACTCCGTGCAAACGATCAGCAACTTCACCTTTATTCCGATCCCGCCAATGTCCGCGGCCCGCAGCGGCGCCAGCGTGCTCGTGTCCTGGCCGGCCGGGATAGGCGGATACCAACTGGAAAGCTCGACGAATCTCGGCACGGGGGATTGGCTCACGCTGCCCGGCCCGTACAACGCGGCGGGCCAGCAGTATCAATTCCTGATTACACCCACCGGCAACGCGTTTTATCGCCTCGCGCTGCCTTGAATGCTGCGGGCATTTTGATGTGGCACCGCGCTGATTATCTGGTTGGTGGTTTTGGTAGACGGGTTCGATTCCCGTACGCGCTACCAGTTCATCCCCCAGGATAAACGCGCCGTTGGCGTTTTCAGGCAATTAAATCCTTTCATCGTCCCGGTTTAGCCGCTAGTCATTTTCCGTGCGCCGTGAATTGTACTTCTGTCTGTTGCTGGCCTTCGCCACGGCCCTGGCCTATGGACCGGTGCTGGATTGCGGTTTTACCAACTTCGACGACGGCCCCGTCATTTTTGACAACCCCAACGTCCGCGGCGGGCTGACCCTCCACGGCATCCTCTGGGCGTTGACCACCAGCTACTTTGACTTCTGGCATCCGTTGACGTGGTGGTCGCACATGCTGGATTGCGAGCTGTTCGGGCTGGAGCCGGCGATGCATCATCTCGTCAATCTCGGCCTGCATATCGCCAACACCCTGCTCCTCTTCCTCGTGTGGCGGGAGATGTCCGGCGCCGTCTGGCGCAGCGCGATGGTGGCCGCCTTGTTCGCCCTGCACCCGCTGCACGTCGAATCCGTGGCCTGGCTGTCGGAGCGCAAGGACGTCCTCAGCGCATTCTTTTTCCTGCTCACCCTGTGGGCGTATGCGCGTTACGCGCAGCAGATGACCACGGCAGAAGCCGCTGCTGCCGCACCCGACTCGTCACCCGTCACCCGCCACCCGTCACGTTTTTATCTTCTGGCCCTGCTGTTTTTCGCGCTGGGGCTGATGAGCAAGCCGATGCTGGTGACGCTGCCGCTGGTGCTGCTGCTGCTGGACTACTGGCCGTTGGGAAGAGTGACAAGTGACGCGTGGCGGGTGACGAGATCCGGAACGGCTGCCCCTCAGGCCCGGAAAGAGGTCTGGTCGCGCGATGAAACTTTTGCGCCCGAAACGCTCAGCCGTTTGCTGCTGGAAAAGTGGCCGTTCTTCGGGCTGGCGCTGGCGTCGTGCGTTGTCACCTACCTCGGCATGCAAAGCGGGCAGCATCTTGCCTCCGCACAGGTCCCTTGGGGCTTCCGCCTGGCCAACGTGCCGGTATCGTATGCGCGCTATCTCGGCAAGACGATCTGGCCGGTGGATCTGGCCGCGCTGTATCCCATGCCCGCGCGTTGGACGTTTTGGCCGGTGGCAGGGTCGGTCATGCTGCTCCTCGTAATTTCGCTGTATGTGGCGGGCCGGGCCCGTCGCGCCCCCTGGTTGCTGACCGGCTGGCTCATGTTTTTGGGCATGCTGGTGCCCGTCATCGGCATGGTCCCGAACGGTTTCCAGTCCATCGCCGACCGATACATGTATCTTCCCTCCATCGGACTGTTCGCGGCCGCGGTGTGGGGCATGGCCGAAAGTCCGGTCCGCCGGAAGTTGCCCGGCTTCCTGATGGCTGGCGCCGCCGCCCTGGTGCTGCTGGCCTGCGGTTGCCTGACGTGGATCCAAACCGGTTATTGGCGGGACGGCATCAGCCTCTGGTCCCGTTGCGTGGCGGTCACCGGCGACAATGCGGTCGCCCGCGTCAATCTCGGCATCGCCCTGCAAACCGCCGGCCGCAATGAGGAAGCCATGGCGCAATACCGCGAAGTCCTGCGCCTCAATCCCGATGATCCGGGCGCCAACCATAATCTGGGAGCGGGACTGACGATGGCCGGGCGTTTGACCGAGGCGACGAACTGCTTCGTCCGGGCGCTGCAAAGCCGGCCGGATTGGAGCGCGACGCATCTGGACCTGGGGCAGGTCCTGTATGCGCTCGGCGATTTTTCCGGGGCGTTGCGCCACTACGCCGAGGCCGTCCGCCTCGACACGAACATCCCGGTCGCCTTCACCGCGATGGCCGAGGACTTGAGCGCGCGCGGCAAATCCGATAAGGCCGTGCGCTATTATCTTGAGGCCGTGCGCTGGCATCCCGACGATGCGCAGGCCCATTACCACCTGGGTTTGGAACAGCTGCAACAGGGGAGGATGGACGCGGCCATCGCCAGCCTGCGGGAAGCCGTGCGCCTGGAGCCCGACCTGGCCGACGCGCATTTCCAACTGGCCGCCGCCCTGGCCGGCCGGCGGGCTGTCGGTGATGCCATCGCGCAGTACCGCGAGGCCTTGCGGTTGAACCCGGATTGGCCCGCCGCGCTCAACAACCTGGCCTGGATTCTCGCGACCGGCCCGGAAGCGCAGTTCCGGAACGGGCCCCAGGCCGTGCAACTCGCCGAACATGCCTGCGAACTGACCGCTTACCGGCAGACGGTCCTGGTTGGAACCCTGGCGGCGGCTTATGCGGAAGCCGGGCAGTTCGACGACGCAGTGGCAACGGCGCAGAAAGCCTGCGCGCTGGCATCCAGCCGGGACGAATCTGGTTTGCTTGAGAAAAACCGGAAACTGCTGGAACTCTATCGCGTCCACCAACCGTATCATGAGGCGGCCATTAAAGTCGTTCCCGCCGCGCCCCAGCTATAGCAGTTTCAGTTAACATTGGCACAGTTTGCCAAGCGGCGGTAGTGTCCTAATTCGGTTGTTGTAGTGTCGGCGCTGTGCGCCGATTTCGAGCCACAGGCTCGACGCTACAGTAAATCAGGACACTGCCCAAGCGGCAGGGAAAAGCGGCAGCGGTGAAGGTAGGGCGCGTCACTCCGTGCGCGCCGACGTGATGAATCCAAACGCGCTCGTTGCGGCGGGCAGAGGACTGCCCGCCCTACCGACCCGATGTATCCATGTTGTTTTGATTCGTCATAGTCCTCAAGGCTGTCCGCTTCGCCTGCTGGTGAGATGATGGGGACGGAAGATTTCCGCCCGCGGGAAGGCGTTGTCAACGCAGTCAACTTTTACCCGGCCTGTCTGAAGGCGGCTCCGACTTTGGGGCTGTCGTGCGGTTAAAACCGATGGCCTGGTCAATGATGAATTTCGGCCGTTGTTTCACCTCTTCGTAAATCCGGGCGATATACTCGCCCAGAATGCCCACGCTCACCAGTTGAATGCCGCCCATGAAGAGAATCAGGATGACAATGGTTGGATTGCCGATGGGAAACGGAAACCCAAAAATCTTCATGATGAAATAAACGATTCCCATGAAAAAACTGGTGGCAGCGATGAGAAATCCCGCTTTCGCGCTCAGGCTCAGCAGGGAATTCGAAAAGCAGACGATGCCATTGAAACCAATCCGCAGCGAGCCCCAAAAACGGTTGTAGTGCGTCGTGCCGGCAAGCCGCGCGGGGCGGTCAAAGGGGATGGAAATCTGTTTAAAACCAACCACGGCCACCAACCCGCGGAGGAACCCGTGACACTCTTTCAACCGGTTGATCTCGTTTACCACCCGCCGGTTCATCAAACGAAAGTCGCCCGTCTCCGGCGGAATGGGAGGATCAACAATCCGCTCGATTATTTTGTAGCCGATTAGATTCGTCAAGCGCTTGAGCCAGGTGTCGCCTTCGCGGTTTCGCCGCCAGGCCATGACCACGTCGAAACCTTCGCGCCATTTGGCCGCCATGTCCTTGAGCAGTTCAGGCGGATCCTGAAGATCCACATCCATCACCACCACGGCTTCTCCCGAGGAGTATTGCAGCCCGGCCAGCACCGCCATGGGCTGGCCGAAGCGCCGGGAAAATTTGAGCAGCTTTATCCGCGGGTCCTTGTCCCGCCAGCCCAGGATCACGGCTTCGGTCCGGTCGGGCGAAGGGTCCAGGGCAAAGATGATTTCAAAGTCGCCGGTTACCGATTCGAGGATCGGAATCGTTTGCTCCAAAAATGCGTCAACGCACTTTTCCTCCTTGTAAACTGGAACGACGACTGAAATCACGATGGCGGTTTCTTCACCCATGGCTGGTCGCAACAAATAAACGGGGTGTTCTCAAAGAACACGTCTGGTTGAACGCTGGTTCAATCTAATCAGCCGAAACCAGGAAAACAACACCAAATGATGCGTCCCGCCTTCAGCCGCGGAGCGAACACGGTGGCATTTGTACCTTGTCGCGCCGGGCTTAATTCTTTAGTTTTATTTGAAGCCATTCAATGAACCGAAGATTAAAGGAAAACGAACTTCGGGAAAAAGGCGTGGCCGCCGGACTGGAGCACCCGCCTCAAGCTGATCGTTCCGAGTATGGCGATCTGCGCGACCACTCTTCAGCCGCTTCAGGCCACTTTCGCTGGACGGTTTTTGGTGTGTGTGTGTTTCTCGCCGCCATCACGTTTGCCGTTTTCGGCCAGACGGTTCATCACGGGTTTGTCAATTACGACGACGACCTCAATGTGTATGACAATCCGGCGGTCAAGGGCGGACTGACGCTGAAGAGCATTTTGTGGGCGTTCCAGTTCCACCAGCTGGATTACTGGCATCCGCTGACGATGCTGTCTCACATGCTGGATTGCCAGCTGTATGGGCTGGCTCCCGCCGGACATCACCTGACCAATGTGCTGTTGCATGCCACCGTGGCGATGCTTCTGTTTCTGGTGCTGCGCCAGATGACCGGCGCGCTGTGGCGGAGCGCGTTTGTGGCGGCGGTGTTTGCGGTTCATCCGTTGCGGGTGGAATCGGTGGCGTGGGTGTCCGAACGCAAAGACATGCTTCATGGGATTTTCTTCATGCTTACCCTTGGGGCCTATGTGCGCTATGTCCGCCATGCGTGGTCGCTGGGGCGTTATTTGACGGTGGTGTTGTTGTTTGCGTTGGGGCTGATGTCGAAGCCGACGCTGATGACGCTGCCGTTTGTGCTGCTGCTGCTGGACTACTGGCCTTTGAAACGATTCACGCTTCACGA